>JBIIMQ010000016.1:0-22114 GCA_044337935.1 Candidatus Nitrotoga sp. | reverse complement strand
CTCATTATGGCATTGGTAATTTACATGCTCTATAACAACCTGATTACCATTACCAATACATTGGTTGGGCAAGGGAAAATGGATCCGGTCATTGGTTTTTGGGGTATTCATATGCTGATGTGGATTATCATGGCACTACTATTTTATCGCCGCCTATCGGTATTTTCCTGGCGGAGGTTAGCGCGATGAAGTTGCTGACCCGTTGTCTGGCGCGTGAAATATACGCCAGCATTGCGCTGGTATTGGTCGCTTTGCTGATGCTGTTTTCTTTTTTTGACCTGATCCATGAATTAAATTCACTGGGTAACGGTAATTATCATTTGGGATATGCGGTGTTGTTTGTGCTGTTGACAGTGCCTGGACGAATTTATGAGTTGTTCCCAGTGGCGGTTCTTATCGGAGCAATTTTTGCGCTGACGCAGATGGCGATTAGTTCAGAATTGACGGTGTATCGTTCTTCCGGTGTCTCACTGCGGCAAATGATCGAGGCGTTGTTAAAGATAGGGTTGCCACTTGTTCTGCTGACGTATTTGTGTGGTGAAATAATTGCACCACTGAGTGAACGCACGGCACAGGAATTCAGGCTTAAAGCGCAGAATGCTGAAATTTCACTGAGAGAGTTTCGTTCCGGCGTGTGGGCCAAGGATGAGCGCAGTTTTGTAAATATAAAAAATGTACTACCTGATACTACGCTATTGAATATCAGTATTTATGAGTTTGATGAGAGTTATCATTTGCGAGCCATTACTGCGGCAAAACGCGCTGCTTATGTGGAAAAAAATCGTTGGCAACTGGAAGGAGTGACACAAACTCTCTTCAACAAACAGGGTACATCAGTAAACCGTCAGGAAAATATGGAGTGGCGCTCGGCACTTAATTTGGGCATTTTGAGAGCTATTTTGGTAGGGCCGAGCCAGATGTCAGTGCTTAATCTTAATCAATACATTCAGCATCTGCGTGACAACCATCAGAAGACGGTGTCTTACGAGATTGCTATGTGGAACAAGCTAGTGTATCCATTTGCGGTGTTGGTGATGATGTTGTTGGCCTTGCCATTTGCCGCGCATCAACGGCGTGAGGGTGGAATCAGTGCAAAAATATTCATGGGGATTATTTTGGGGTTAATTTTTCACTTTGCGGGTAAGTTATTCACCAATTTAGGCGCACTTAATGAATGGCAACCCGTGCTGAGTGCGGTGGCCATGCCCGTGTTTTTTCTATTGTTGGCATCGGGCATGTTGTGGTTGACTGAAAGGCGCTAGAGTTTTCAGGTTGTTTGCGCCAATTCGCGTATCGTTTGTGCGATGGTTTCAGCCCAGTGCTGTACTTTCTCGCCATCTTCGCCTTCCACCATCACGCGCAATACGGGTTCGGTTCCGGAGGGTCTCAGTAATACTCTGCCACAACCGTCCAGAGCAGTTTCGGCAGCTGTTACCACTTTGCGTACGTCTTCGTGTGCCGAGTAATCGGTTCCTTTGGCGATACGCACGTTTAATAATATTTGCGGGTACAGGGTCAAGTCTGAAGCGGCTTGGGCCAAGGTTTGCCGGTTGATTCGAAGCGCATGTAATACCTGTAAAGCGGAGATGATGCCATCCCCTGTGGTGTGCCGGTCAAGACAGATGATATGGCCGGAATTTTCGCCGCCAAGTTGCCAACCTTGTTGCAACATTGTTTCCATTACATGACGATCGCCCACTTTGGCGCGCGCAAATGGGATGTGCATGCGTTGCATGGCATGTTCGAATGCCAGATTGGTCATGAGTGTTCCCACGACGCCACCTTTGAGTGTGCCCTGCATATGGCGGTGCATGGCAATAACGTAGAGCAGCTGGTCTCCATCGTATAAACATCCATCCGCATCCACCATAACCAGTCGGTCGCCATCACCATCAAGGGCAATACCCAGATCGGCATGGTGTTCTTTAACGGCTTGCTGCAAATTGGCCGGTGCAGTTGCGCCATAACCAGCGTTAATGTTTATACCATCGGGCTGCACGCCGATAGATACAACATCCGCGCCCAGCTCGTGGAAAACATGACGGGCAATTTGGTAGCAGGCACCGTGCGCGCAATCCACCACCAATTTCAATCCTCTCAGGTCTAAATCGTAGGGGAAGCTGCTTTTGCAAAACTCAATATAGCGGCCTGCCGCATCCGACAGGCGTTTGGCTTTGCCCAGATTGGCGGATGACATGGTTTCAATTGATGTTTCCAGCCTTGTTTCAATGGCTTCTTCTATTTCATCCGCTAGTTTGCTGCCTTGGCTGGAAAAAAATTTGATGCCATTATCCTCGAACAGGTTATGCGAAGCGGAAATTACGATACCCGCCTGCAAACGGAGTGCGCGGGTCAGATAAGCTACTGCGGGTGTCGGCACTGGCCCAGCCAGATAAACGTCCACGCCAGCAGCGATTAAGCCCGCTTGTAAAGCCGATTCAAGCAAGTAGCCGGAAATACGTGTGTCCTTGCCAATCAGTACGCCGGGATTTTCTCCCCGTAATAGATGCCAGTCTGCGGAAGCAAGCACTTTGCCGGCAGAGTAACCCAAGTGCATAACAATTTCCGGCGTAATAGGATATTCACCCACCCGTCCGCGCACACCATCTGTACCAAAAAATTTTCTTTTCATCAGTTGGTTTTCTTTACAGCATTCAAAATTTTTAAAGCATCCACCGTGGCACATACATCATGTACCCGGACTATGCCTGCGCCGCGCATTGCTGCCAGCAATGCTGCCGCTATGCTGGCATATACCCGGTTGTTCACGTCCTGATCTGTAATTGCCCCCAGCATGGATTTACGTGAGATTCCGGCCAGTAGCGGGACGCCCAATACAGAAAATTCATCCAGATGTTTTAGCAAGGCGAGATTGTGCGTCAAGGTTTTGTCAAAACCAAAACCCGGATCGACAATAATGCGCTCACGCCCGATCCCTGCTTTTTGCGCGGATAATATACGTGAATGCAGGAATTGAAGCACCTCTGCGACTACATCCTGGTAGTGCGGTTGTTGGATGGTCTGGGGCGGACCCAGTTTGTGCATCAGGCATACCGCCGCACCGTTTTCAGCCACGGCTGCCAGCGCGTTCGGGTATTGCAGTGCGTTGATGTCATTAATCATACTTGCACCTGCTGCTAATGCGGCGCGCATCACTTCCGGTTTGTATGTATCCACTGAAAGCGGAACTGGGGCATCGTGCAAGCCTTCAATTACCGGCATGATACGATCCAATTCCTCCTGCAAGCTGATTGGTTGTGCACCGGGACGTGTCGATTCACCACCTATATCGAGAATATCAGCACCTTCCTGAATTAGTTTGTGTGCATGAGCCAGTGCTGCATCGTGTTGCGAATGATGACCGCCGTCGGAAAAAGAGTCGGGGGTGATATTGACAATCCCCATAACTAAGGTATGAGACAGATCCAGCTTGAACGAACCGCAGTGGAGAAGCATGTAATGGTGAGATGGAGTAAAAGTGTAACTACCTGTAAGCGTGGAAATATAGCTCCTGTCCTATTGGCTTGCAGGTCGTATCTTCCCGATTTTCAAGTTCCTGCTGCCGGTTGGGCAGACGGGGTTTCCGATGCGGTAGGTGCCGCATCTTGAGGCGGCTGGACATCTTTGCCTGGCTGGACAATTTTGGGCGAACGCGGTGGTTTGCCGGCCATGATGTCATCGAGTTGGTCGGCATCCAGAGTTTCATATTCAAGCAGAGCTTGTGCCATCGCTTCGACTTTGTCACGATTAGCTTCAATGAGACTCCGAGCCAATCCATACTGTTGATCTATAATGCGGCGAATTTCCTCGTCCACTTTTTGCATGGTGGCCTCGGAAACATTTTTGTGGGTGGTTACAGAGCGCCCAAGGAATACTTCTCCCTCGTTTTCGCCGTAGACCATTGTTCCCAAGGCTTCCGACATGCCCCATTGCGTAACCATACGACGTGCCATTTCAGTGGCGCGTTCGAAATCGTTGGAAGCACCGGTCGTCATTTGGTTCATGAAAATCTCTTCCGCTATGCGACCGCCAAATAATACCGCCAACGTGTCAAGAATTCGGTTTTTGTCCATGCTGTAACGATCTTCCGCAGGTAACTGCATGGTTAACCCCAGCGCACGTCCGCGAGGAATGATGGTTACTTTATGAACCGGATCAGTTTTGGGCAGTAATTTGGCCACAACTGCGTGACCGGATTCATGGTAAGCCGTGTTGCGACGTTCTTCCTCAGGCATGACGACTGAGCGGCGTTCCGCGCCCATCATGATTTTATCTTTTGCGGCCTCGAAATCGTTCATGTCCACAAGCCGTTTGCCGCGCCGTGCGGCAAACAGCGCAGCTTCGTTCACCAGGTTGGCCAGATCGGCTCCAGACATGCCGGGTGTGCCGCGCGCCAGAATGTCGGCTTTAACATCGGGTGAAACGGGCACTTTGCGGATGTGCACCATTAGAATCTGTTCGCGGCCGCGAATATCCGGTAAGGGAACGACGACCTGACGATCAAAACGACCCGGACGTAACAGTGCCGCATCCAGCACATCAGGGCGATTGGTGGCGGCGATTACAATCACACCGCTGCTGCCTTCGAAGCCGTCCATTTCCACCAGTAACGCATTCAGGGTTTGCTCGCGTTCATCATTGCCGCCACCCAGTCCGGCGCCGCGCTGACGACCGACTGCATCGATTTCATCAATGAATATGATGCATGGCGCTTGTTTTTTTGCCTGTTCGAACATGTCACGCACGCGTGCTGCGCCTACACCGACAAACATTTCCACAAAGTCTGAGCCGGAAATTGAGAAGAAGGGTACATTCGCTTCGCCGGCAATGGCCTTTGCCAACAGTGTTTTTCCGGTGCCGGGACTGCCGAGTAACAGCACGCCGCGCGGAATGCGCCCCCCCAAATTTTGAAATTTAGTGGGGTCGCGCAGAAAATCTACAATTTCGGATACTTCTTCCTTGGCTTCATCGCAACCCGCCACGTCGCTAAAGGTGACGCGTTCTTTAGTTTCATCCAGCATGCGTGCTTTGCTTTTGCCGAAGGAAAAAAGTCCGCCTCCTTTGCCGCCACCCTGCATTTGTCGCATGAAAAAAATCCATACGCCAATCAGCAATAACATCGGGAACCATGAAACAAAAATGTTCATCAGGAAGGATTGTTCTTCTTCCGGTTTGGCTTCTATTGTGACACCATTTTTGATCAGGTCGGATACCAACCATAAATCCTGTGGAGCATAACTGGTGATACGCTTGCCATCACTGGTAACGGCTTTCAGCATGCGTCCTTCGATGGTCACTTTGGTGATAGTCCCGAGTCTGACTTCCTCCAGAAAACGCGAGTAATCCATTTGCGTCTGTGAGGTTTGTTGTTGGCGCGTGTTGAATTGATTGAATACGGTTATCAGCACTAAAGCGACGACCATCCAAATTCCGATACTCTTAAACAAGTTGTTCAAAGCTACTCCTTAAACTGGCGGACGGTCATTTTCATGCGTCCATTAGACTACGTCAATTCCGATTTCTCAAGAATATCACTATAGACTGGACAATATTACAACACTGCTACATTACAACACCGCCAAAGTGGCACGTAAATTTTACCGCTTACGGGTTATGTGGCGTTGCTAAAATACAATTGCCGGTGCCTTGATTGAGTGAGATTTGCATTATTTTGGCATTTTCAACTATAAATTATGTGCTGTATTCATTTATTTGGTGTCTTTTCATAACTCAGTTCGACAATTTGAATGTTCGAAAGTGTCCTCAATTTTAGATGTTCCCAAGAGATACAGCTCATTGCTTCTATCACGCGATGAATCCGGTTTGCGTGTGACTACCCGGGCAAAATAGCTGCGCATCAGTTTGATATAGCCCTCAAAGCCTGTACCTTGAAAGACTTTCACCAGAAATGCGCCGTTTGGTTGCAAGTGATGCAGTGCAAAATCCAGCGCCAGCTCGGCCAAATGCATGGCACGCGCTTGATCGGTCATGCTAACACCACTGATATTGGGGGACATATCGGAAATTACAAGCCCAATTTTTTTTCCTCCCAGTTTATTTTCAATTTGCGCTGCGACACTATCGTCGCGGAAATCACCTTGGATAAATTCTACGCCATGTATTGGGTGTAATGGCAATATATCGAGGGCGATTATTTTGCCACATTCGCCGACCTTGCTGGCGGCGACTTGTGACCAGCCTCCGGGGGCTGCACCCAAATCAACTACTACCATGCCACGTTTCAATAGGTGGTCGCGTTCATCAATTTCCAATAGCTTGTATGCCGCTCGTGAACGGTAACCTTCCTTTTGCGCACGCTGTACATATGCGTCATTAACATGTTCATTCATCCATTGTTTGCTACTTTTGGATCGTTTCATCGTTTAAAATGTGAGCCTTATTAGGAGCCAATAAAATTGTTAACGCTAACTGTCTTGCAACGCAAAAATCTCAAAGCGCGTGCGCATCCACTTAAACCTACCGTCATAATTGGATCGGCGGGACTGACACCCGCTGTACTTGGAGAAATCGCTTGTGCCCTGAAGAGTCATGAATTAATCAAAATCAGGGTGATGAGTGAAGATCGGAAAGCGCGCATGGATATGTCTGAACAAATTTGTACCCAACTGAATGCGGCAGCGGTACAGCATATTGGCAAAATCCTGGTGATATATCAACCGCAGGAGGATGTGCCGATAAAGAAATCTGCGTCGCCAAAAGGCAAGTTGCGCAGCAAAAAGCAGTTGGGCAGTGTGTAACTGTTTGTTTTTATATGCTTGGCTATGCGGTGGCGGGGATATTTGTCCTGAGGGTATGTGGTGTCAATAAGGTTGGCTGCAAAGTTTAAATATATTGCACATCCACGATCTCATATTCGCGGACACCGCCAGGCGCCTGAACTTCAGCAACATCCCCGCTGTATTTGCCGATCAGCGCCCTGGCAATCGGAGAGCTGATGGAAATCTTACATTGCCTGATGTCAGCCTCATCATCACCGACAATTTGATAAATCACTACGTCACCGCTGGCAAGATCCTCAAGTTTTACGGTTGCGCCAAATACACAACGACCCCCCGCGTTAAGGGTTTTGGGGTCGATCACTTGGGCATTACCCAGTTTGCTGCCTAGTTCCAAAATGCGACCTTCAACAAAACTCTGGCGCTCTTTGGCGGCCTCATATTCGGCATTTTCCGACAAGTCACCTTGTGCGCGCGCTTCGGCAATGGCATTTATCACCGAGGGACGGTCAACTGTTTTTAATTGATGCAATTCGTTACGTAATAATTCAGCACCTACTACGGTAATGGGAATTTTGCTCATATTGGTTTTTCCTTCTTTAGGATCTTAATGAGTCAGACGTTGATGCTGTGTCTGCAAATCATATATATGTAATTCGGCGATATGTTGCATGCCCAAACAAGCCGCACGCGCACCAGCCAGAGTCGTGTAATAAGTCACACGTCCCTGTAATGCGGCATGACGGATTGAGTACGAGTCCTGCATCGCGCTACGCTTGCTATCCACTGTATTGATGATCAGTTTGATCTCGCCGTTTTTGATCATGTCCACGATGTGCGGGCGACCCTCCGCCACTTTGTTGGCTATCGTTACAGTTACATCTGCGGCCACCAGAGTCGCAGCGGTACCACGCGTGGCTAAAATGGTAAAGCCCATGTCGCGCAGGCTTTTGGCAATTTCCACGGCGCCCAACTTATCTGCACCGCGCACACTGATGAATACTTTGCCGCTGGAGGGTAATTTTACATTCGCTGCCAACTGTGATTTCACAAAGGCCTCCGCGAAGGTATCACCCACACCCATTACTTCCCCGGTGGATTTCATTTCCGGGCCAAGGATGATATCCACGCCCGGGAATTTAATGAACGGGAATACCGCCTCTTTGACAGAATAATAAGATGGAATAACTTCGTTCGTCACGCCTTGTTGTGACAAAGTTTGGCCGGCCATGCAACGTGCAGCTACCTTGGCCAGTGGAACTCCGGTCGCTTTGGATACGAAGGGCACAGTGCGCGAAGCGCGCGGATTTACTTCCAATATAAATACGGATTCGCCTTGAATGGCATATTGCACATTCATCAGGCCGACCACATTCAGTGCTTTTGCCATTTCTTTGGTTTGACGCCGTAACTCATTTTGAAGTTGAGGTGACAAACTAAACGGTGGTAGGGAGCAGGCTGAGTCGCCGGAATGTACACCGGCTGCTTCTATGTGTTCCATGATGCCGCCGACCAGCACGTCCGTGCCGTCGCTGACTGCATCCACATCCACTTCAATTGCATCATTCAGGAAACGGTCAAGCAAGATTGGCATGCGTTCCGGAAATATTGCGGCACTCTCCACTGCCTCGCGCATATAACGCTCCAGATCGGGCTGGGAATGGACGATTTCCATGGCGCGTCCACCCAATACGTTGCTGGGTCTCATCACCAGCGGGTAACCAATTTCCTGTGCTGCCAATACCGCTTCTTCCGGTGTGTTGACTGTGCGGTTGGGCGGCTGTTTCAAATTCAATTGCTGCAACATGACACGGAAACGCGCACGATCTTCTGCACAGTCGATCATGTCCGGTGTGGTTCCTATGATGGGCACCCCATTTTTTTCCAAGCCATGTGCCAATTTCAGGGGGGTCTGCCCCCCAAATTGCACGATTACACCAAACGGTTTTTCCACGGCCACAATTTCGAGTACATCTTCCAGTGTGAGCGGTTCGAAATACAGGCGGTCGGAGGTATCATAATCGGTAGACACCGTCTCCGGATTGCAGTTGACCATGATGGTTTCATAATCATCCTCACGTAATGCTAGTGCGGCATGCACACAGCAACAATCGAATTCAATACCCTGGCCGATGCGATTTGGTCCTCCACCCAGAACAATAATTTTCTTTTTGTTCGTAGGCTGTGCTTCACATTCCTCTTCATAGGTGGAATACATATAGGCAGTATTGGTGGAAAATTCGGCGGCACAAGTGTCGACCCGTTTAAATACCGGGCGGATGTTCAGCGCGTGACGGTGCGCGCGCACGGCAGTTTCATCGCTATTCAGCAAGTTGGCCAAGCGTTTATCCGAGAACCCTTTGCGCTTTAATTCGCGTAACTCGGACACGCTGATGCTATCAAGCGTACGGCCGGTTAATGCCATTTCACGTTTGATTAGATCTTCGATTTGTGCCAGGAACCAAGGGTCAATTTTGCTCAGGCTGAATATTTCCGGCAGTGTCATGCCCAAGCGAAAAGCGTCACCTACATACCAGATTCGATCTGGTCCCGGCGCGCTCAATTCGGTGGCAATTAATTCGTGATCATTTGATTTTCCATTCAGTCCGTCCACGCCTACTTCCAATCCGCGCAGTGCCTTTTGAAACGATTCCTGGAAAGTACGGCCGATTGCCATAACTTCGCCCACGGATTTCATCTGTGTCGTCAGGCGGTCGTCGGCTTGCGTAAATTTCTCGAAAGCGAAACGGGGAATTTTGGTAACTACATAATCTATTGTCGGCTCAAATGAGGCCGGTGTTGCTCCGCCCGTAATTTCATTTTTTAATTCATCCAGTGTGTATCCTATCGCCAGTTTGGCCGCCACTTTTGCAATGGGGAAGCCGGTGGCCTTGGAAGCTAGTGCCGAGGAACGTGATACTCGCGGGTTCATCTCAATTACTACCATATGCCCGTTTTTGGGGTTGATGGCAAACTGTACGTTGGAGCCACCTGTGTCCACGCCAATTTCGCGCAACACCGCAATACTTGCGTTGCGCATGATCTGGTACTCTTTGTCGGTCAGTGTTTGTGCTGGTGCCACAGTGATGGAGTCACCGGTATGCACACCCATCGGATCCAGATTTTCAATTGAGCAGATGATGATGCAGTTGTCGGCACGGTCCCGCACCACTTCCATTTCAAATTCTTTCCAGCCGAGCAATGATTCTTCAATCAATAATTCTTTGGTGGGACTGGCTTCCAAGCCGCGTTCACAAATCTCGACAAATTCTTCGCGGTTGTATGCAATGCCTCCGCCCGATCCACCCATGGTAAAAGAGGGGCGGATGACTGTAGGGAAGCCCATTACCTGTTGCACCTGCAAAGCTTCTTCCATGCTATGTGCAATGGCTGAGCGTGCTGATGATAGGCCAATACGTGTCATCGCCTGTTTGAATTTTTCGCGGTCTTCCGCTTTGTCGATGGCTTCGCGCGAGGCGCCGATCATTTCTACGCCATACTTTTCCAGCACGCCGTGTTTGGCTAGGTCCAGGGCACAATTTAAAGCAGTTTGACCGCCCATTGTAGGCAGAATTGCGTCCGGTTTTTCTTTGGCAATGATTTTTTCCACTATTCGCCAGGTAATCGGCTCGATATAAGTGGCATCGGCCATGTCCGGGTCGGTCATGATGGTGGCCGGATTTGAATTGACCAGAATAACCCGATAGCCTTCTTCACGCAGTGCTTTGCACGCCTGCACGCCGGAATAATCAAATTCACAAGCCTGTCCGATGATAATGGGGCCGGCGCCGATAATCAGGATGGATTTTATGTCAGTACGTTTAGGCATGTCAGGAACTTTTGCGCATTAGCGCCGTGAAGCGATCAAACAAATAATCCACATCATGTGGGCCGGGACTGGCTTCAGGATGACCTTGAAAACCGAACGCAGGCTTATCGGTTAATTCGAAACCTTGTAGCGTGCCATCGAACAGAGATATATGCGTTACACGTGCATTTACGGGCAGGGTTGCTGTATCCACCGCAAAGCCGTGGTTTTGACTGGTAATCATGACGTGTTTACTTTGTACATCCTGAACCGGATGATTGGCGCCACGATGACCAAGTTTCATTTTTACCGTCCGGGCACCCGCTGCCAGACCAAGAATCTGGTGTCCCAGACAGATGCCGAACAACGGTATGCCTGCGTGCAGAAGTTGTTGGGTTGCGGCAATGGCGTAATGGCACGGCTCGGGGTCGCCCGGACCGTTTGACAGCAATACGCCATCCGGTTTGAGCGCTAAAACATCATCAGCACTGGTTTGGGCGGGTACTACCGTGATTTTGCAACCGCGCTCGGCGAGTTTACGCAGAATGTTGTGCTTGGTGCCAAAGTCATATACCACCACATGGAATTCGGAATGTGCATTGTTGCGATAACCGTTTTTTAAATTCCATTCTTGTTGCGTCCATTCGTAATGCTTTTCACACGAGGCGTGTTGTGCCAGATCCATTCCGGCCAATCCCGCGAAACCGCGCGCTGCCTGTAGTGCTGCATTTTCATCCGAATCGGTGGTAATGCAACCGTTTTGAGCACCTTTCTCGCGCAGGATGCGCGTTAGCTTGCGGGTGTCAATGTCGGAAATTGCCACAATTTTGTTGGCTATGAGGTAATCGGACAGCGATTGTGTGCTGCGCCAGTTACTGGCTGCTAAAGGCAAATCACGAATGATCAAGCCGCTGGCGAATACTCGGCGTGATTCTTCGTCTTCAATGTTTACGCCTACATTCCCGATATGCGGGTAAGTCAGGGTGACAATTTGTTTAAAGTAAGAGGGGTCGGTAAGAATTTCTTGGTAGCCGGTCATCGAAGTATTAAATACTACCTCGCCCACGCATATGCCAGAAACGCCAATGGCAGTACCACGAAACACCGTCCCATCAGCAAGCACAAGAATGGCAGGGTTCGTTTGTGACACCAGATACTCTCCAAGGTTACCGCCGACTTGAATATTTTATAAATAACTTGTGTGATTGGTCGCACAAAATTTGCGAACAGGGAAACTCTTACATTCTAGTGAGCTTTACGTACTTGATTGGCAAGCGCAGTGAACAAACGGGGCAGTGCACCCGATGGAACAACACCGTGCATGGCAATCAAAAAAATAAACCTAAATGTAGAGTACACACCAATTTATGAAACATTCTGACCGACTGTCCAGATGACATAAAGAAGCGGGACGAACCGATTGCGTTCACCCCGCCATTATTTCGTGAATTATACATCATGGAAGGGGGGGTATCAAATGTGAAACTTGATTTGCTCCCGTAACTGAATTTGCTGTTACTTCGGTGAACGATCAGATCGTGGTCAGTGCTTTGCTAATTATTTTCCGTACTTCTGAAGCGAAGTTGAGATTCAATGCAGTTGCGTGGCCTTTGGGGGACATTTTTTTCCAGGTTTTGCGGATAATGTTGAGGAATTTTTCTTCATCAAGATGGCTGTATTTTTTAATAAAATCAATTAGGTAATGTTTGATGAATACCAGGCAAACGACATCTTTCAATATTTGGCTTTCCGGGTTGTTTTTGATATTTTCTTTGCGCAAAAGTGCTTGTACGTCAGCGATAATCTTTTCGTCGTAGCCCACCTCCTGCATAATTCCCCCCGATATTTCACCATGAAATTTATATAGTGCAACGCGCCAGCGTTTGTAACCGGTTCTGTCCATCGGATAACTGTCGCGAGGGATTTTCCAGCGGCAGATATGTTGGCAACGTGCCGCCAGTTGTAATGTTTCAGAAGCATTGGGTTCAAAATGCTTAAGCATGGTGGTCATGCGTATGGAATAGAGTAGTTCTTTGGGATAAATAACGCCTTCGAAAATATCCTGATTAGGGTCGGCGGCGTTGGCAGCATCAAATTTAACAAGCGCTTGTCTGAAGCGGGATATATCAGTAATCATGCCGCCGCCTTTAAAGTATCCAAAAACAACTGAAGTCTATCAATGGAGGTAAGTGTTAATTAAGTTCTGTTGTAGCGGATTATCAACGCATTTATTTCAATCCGAGTACATCCTGCATGTCATACATCCCAGACGGATTGCTTTGCAGGAAGCGTGCTGCGCGTAGCGCACCCAGTGCAAAAGTGGCGCGGCTACTGGCTTTGTGGGTAATTTCAATTCGTTCACCGGTGCCGGCAAATAATACGGTGTGGTCACCTACAATGTCACCACCGCGCACGGTGGCGAAGCCAATGGTGGATGGATCGCGTTCGCCGGTGATACCTTCACGCCCATACACGGCACATTGGGCAAGGTCGCGCCCCAGTGCTTTGGCAATGACTTCCCCCATGCCTAACGCGGTGCCGGAGGGTGCATCCACTTTGTGACGGTGATGCGCTTCAATAATTTCAATGTCATAGCCATGGCTTAATACCTTGGAGGCCATTTCCAGCAGCTTGAAGGTGAGATTGACACCTACACTCATGTTTGGGGCAAATACAATGCCTATCTGTTGTGCAGCCGCACCTAGCTGTGCTTTTTGTTGTGCGGAGAAACCGGTGGTGCCGATAACTATGGGTACGCCGAGCTTTGTGCATATTCCGAGGTGATGTATCGTGCCTTCCGGACGGGTGAAATCAATCAGTACATTGGCACCACGCAGGGCGTTTTCTACATTGTCAGTGATTTTTATGCCACATAATCCACCTGCTAATTCACCGGCATCTTTTCCTAGGTAGGGGCTGGCGGTATGGTCCAGAGCCGCATGTAACGTCAGATCATTCGACTGCAATACTCCTTCCAGTAAGGCTTTGCCCATGCGGCCGCTACAGCCGGCAATTACGATTTTTATTTTTTGCATTGTCATTCCTTGGTTGATTGTGGGGGCTGGTTTTCGCTAACTGGATCAGCGGATGCGGGGGCGACTACCGCAGGTAGTGCGGGCATGTTGCCATCATCAATGCGAGTCAGGCGATCCCCCTCGAAAAATAACGTCATGCGTTGTCTTTCGACCAGTTTCCCATTTTTTTCGAGTCTGTATACGTAATCCCATCGGTTGGCATGGAATGCGTCATTGACGAGCGGTGTGCCAAGGGCGGCCTGTACCTGTAATCGCGTCATACCTGATTTAAGTTTCTGACGCATCTCGGAGGTAACCATATTGCCCTGATTAATTTCAATTTTGTGGGCGGTAAATGAGGGGAGTTTCGGCGTGGATACTTCGCTGCACGAAACAAGTAACACAGAGATGATGATTAACTTGGTGCGCATGGTAAAAGACATTAATAATGGAACGTCCGCATAATACATCAAAGCAGCTTCAGGACGACAGGCCAAGTCTTGTCCCAAGCATTTCAGCCGCATGTTTGCGCGTGGTATCGGTAATATTGATTCCGCCCAGCATGCGTGCAATTTCCTCGATACGTTCTTCATGCTTAAGGATAGATATGGTGCTGACGGTGGCACCATTGTGGGTGGATTTGCTCACTTGCCATTGAGCATCTGCCATCGCGGCTACTTGAGGCAAGTGTGTTACGCACATTATTTGATGACGCTGTCCCAGATTTTTAAGCAAAGAACCGACAATTTCCGCTACTCGGCCACCTATGCCGTTATCCACTTCGTCAAAGATCAGTGTGGGGACGGTCGCTGCCTGACTGGTCGCCACCTGTATGGCCAGACTAATACGCGATAATTCGCCACCGGAGGCAACTTTTGCCAAACTGCGCAATGGCGAACCGGGGTTGATGGATACCTGAAATTCGACCGTTTCCAACCCATGCATATTTCCTTCGGTAAGCGGTTTCAGTGTCACGGTAAAGTTACCGCCCTGCATGGCTAAAGTTTGCATGGTGGAGGTGATTTCATTCGATAATTGGTCAGCTGCTTTTTGGCGTGCCGCACTCAATTTCTTCGCCGCGAACAGATATTGTTCGTGTGCGGCAGTTTCTTGCCGCATTAACGCAGCAAGATCAGCATCGCTACCCAGCTCTTTCAGCCGTGCGGTGATGGCTTGCAAGGCACCGGGTAATTGTTCCGGTGTTACACGGTATTTGCGCGATGCATCAACTACCGCAGCAATTCGCTGCTCATATTCGTGTAATGTTTGCGGTTCAATATCCACTTTTTGGAGATAGTGGCGTAATGCATATACGGCTTCCTGTAAATCGTTTAGGGCACTTTCCACCATGTTAAGAGTGTGTTGCAGGGATTCGTCAAATTCCACGCCCGCGCGTAACCGGGCGGTGAGCATGCTCAGCTGCGCAAGGCAGGCGGTATCGGCTTCACTGAGTACGTCTACGCCAAATTGTGCCGTTTCCAGTAATTCGGCGGCATGCGACAAGCGCGAATAATCCGCTTGTAATTCCAGCCATGCCGACATGTTGAAGTTCAATATTTCCAGTTCCTGTTTTTGGAATAACAGTAATTCGCGCTCGCTGGCCACGGCTTCGGTTTGTTGCGCCAGATTTGTATATCGGCGACGTAATGTTTGCCATTTTTGGAATAATTCTGTCAGTTCTTCTGTTGCAGCTCCTAGTTCGGCATAGTTATCCAGAAGCTTGCGTTGGGCATCGGGGCGCAGCAAAGATTGATGTGCATGCTGGCCATGGATGTCGAGCAGGTGTTCGCCCGCTTCGCGCATTTGTTGTAATGTAGCGCTACGTCCGTTAATAAAACCACGCGAACGTCCGTTGGTGTCGAGCAGTCTGCGGAGAAGACAGGCCGTTGCATCACCAGACAGTTCTTGCTCGGATAGCCAGGATTGCAAATCGGGCAGGTTGGAAATATCGAATTCCGCACTGATTTCGGCGCGTTCACAACCGCTACGGATCATATCCGCATCGCCCCGGTCACCCAATGCCAACGATAGGGCGTCAATTAAAATGGATTTCCCCGCACCGGTTTCGCCGGTGAGCGAAGTAAAGCCGGAGGAAAAATCAAGCTCAAGGGAATCAACGATGACGAAATTGCTGATGCTCAGAAACTTTAACATTACAACGTCTTATTCCAGAGCAATTTTTCACGTAGTGTGCGGTAGTAACTGTGTCCCACCGGGTGCAATAGGCAGGCGGGCTGTGCAAGGCGGCTGATCACCACTTTGTCATTTTCCTGGATGTTGAAATAGCTGTGGCTATCAAAATGCACGCGAGCATCGGAAATGCGATGTGGCAGGATTTCTAACCGGGATTCACTTTTAACAACGATGGGACGATTGCTTAAGGTATGCGGACAAACAGGAACCAGAGCGATCAGATCCAACGAAGGATGAAGGATAGGGCCGCCGGCGGATAATGCATAGGCGGTTGAACCGGTTGGGGTTGCCACAATTAAACCATCCGCACGTTGATGGTATAGGTACTCGCCATCGATGCGTACTTCGAACTCGATCATGCTGCTGATATTGCCGCGGTGTACTACAACTTCGTTGAACGCAAGTGAATTAAATATTGCCGTTTCATCGCGAAAAATGCACGTAGACAATAACATGCGTTGCTCGGTGACAAAATTGCCTTCCAGCATGGCGGCTATGGTTTGCTGCATGGTATCAAGTGAAATGTCGGTAAGAAACCCCAGTCTCCCTTGGTTTACTCCCACTAGCGGGATACCGAGGGGAGCCAATGTACGTGCAATTTTCAACATGGTCCCGTCACCGCCGAATACGATGGCGAGATCGATTTTATCTCCCATTATATCCAAGTCCATAACATCGTAATTGTGCTGCTGCAGATGTTCGGCTGTGAGACTGTCTATCGCGACTGAAATGTTTTGCCCGGAAAGATAAGCAGCTAACCGCAGCAGTGGCCCGGTAATTTCCGGTGTTTTATATTTTCCAATCAGAGCGATTGTTTTAAAAGGGAATTTCATGGTGAAAATGATAGTTTCTAAAATTTATTGGGCAAAGTTCCTTATGGCATTTTCTATTGGGTTATGAACTGATGGATTTGAATTTCCATTCTGAACCCGAATTTATCAAACAAAACCACGGTAAAAATTAAACGATAGCAATGTGCCAGTTAGAACGCATAACTCTCTAATATTGTTATCGAATTTAGATAAATACGGTTTTGTTATTTTTAGATATTTAGCTAATGTCGATTGAATGCGGGAGAATTCAAATTCGAAGCGCAATGCAGGCTGCGCCCCGAACTTGAATTTATCCAGTCGTCCAGTCCCCGATTTGGGGTAGGTAATTCCCCGTTCGATAAACATTACGAGTGAATGCTGCTCGTATTTTTAAGGGAGTGTTCTGGCGAGACGAATTCCAACCTTGTATTCATATCGTTTTATATCATCGTTCCCCATACGGTAAGCTGAACGCATAAATTCCGAACTGTATTTCCACGAGCCGCCGCGAATAACACGTCCGACAGTCCGTTCGTTTCCGGATGTTTTTTGTACCCATGCACTTCCATTTGTCGGTGCACCAATGTAATTAGGGTGATAAGTGTCTTCTGTCCATTCCCACACGTTGCCAAGCATGTCGTAGAGACCAAATGCATTGGGCGGGAAACTGCCTACCGGGGCGGATGATGACCCTTCCCATGGAGTGGCAGTCCCATCCCATTTGTGGGCGCAATCACTGCAATTGGCATTGTTGCGGCCTACATCATTACCCCAGTAACGGGCAGTTGTCGTGCCGGCACGGGCAGCATATTCCCATTCGGCTTCAGATGGCAGACGATAGTGTTTTCCGGTTTTCTTCGATAACCATTGAGCGTAAGCTTGAGCATCAAGCCAGTTGACGCAGGAAACCGGGCGATTATCAAATTGGCTATCGGTAGCATTTTCTTTACGGAAAACAAAGTCACCTGAATTACGGCCGGCACGATCTTCGACCCAGCCCCCTTCATTAACTGCCCAACATGTTCCTGCGTCATACTTCGTATCATTTACAAATTCTGCATACTGGCTGCGGGTAATTTCAGTTGTGCCTAAGGCGAAGGACGGCAGGGTGACCCGATGAACAGGCGATTCATCGATGCCGTGCCCAATTTCATCTTTTGGCGAACCCATATCAAAGCTTCCTGCAGGGATAATGCTCATGGTTGGGCAGGTTGGACAATCCTTGAATGTGCCTTTTTTCACTTCAATCTGCTCGGGTTCATGCGATTGGCCTGCAGGATTGGGTGGCGTGGAATCATTCGCGTAGATGTTGGCCGATGCCGCAAGACCCACGGCTAGCAGGGTTGAGATGTAAACTGATTTCATAATTTCTCCGTTTAAAAAATGATTGTGGTGGAATTGTCTATGGTTAAGTTTTAACCGTCATTATATATGGGTCGCGTAACGCGTTAAATTCGGCAGTGCTGAAATTAATTTTGTGCAGAGTGGCGCGTAATGTACCATGGGCTGGTTAATTAATGTCAGGAACTGTTGACTGCAAAAATGATTAATGTCCTGTCGAAAAAGATATGCGTTAATCGGATTTTGTTAAAACGGTCATCTATGAAGATTTGTGCCGTTTATTGGATGCTTGAATAGATAATTCCGGGTGCGGTCTTGTTTGTGAAGTCTTGGTCAGGCAAAATTTGTTGTAATTATGACCGCTGTTCAGGGCTGTAAGCCACGTAAGCGAGGGGATTGTGCGCAACGGACAATAATTATCCTAGGGTGTTGGTTTTGCCGGGGAGCATACCGAGTAAGTAATATTGATCCTATAAGGGATGAATGAATATAATTAACGGCCTTTGTTAAAATGTTACGGGTGCTTGAGTTGACGCCGTTCACTGCAGGGTGCCTATTTGTTGAAGAATAGCGCCACAACGTTTGAACCAGTTTAAATCAGATTAAATGTCAACAGTTCTTAACAGTCGCGCACAAATTTTGCTTAAGACATTGGTGGACCGCTATATTAATGATGGTCAGCCAGTGGGGTCGCGCGCGCTATTACAATTTTCCGGTTTGGAAGTAAGTTCTGCCACCATCCGTAATGTAATGGCCGATCTTGAAGAGATGGGGTTGGTGAGTAGTCCGCATACATCTGCCGGGCGAGTACCGACAGCGCGGGGTTATCGGCTGTTTATCGATACGTTGATGGTGGTGCAACCGCTGGATAGTGCACGTGTGCAACAACTTGAATATCAATTACAACCGGATAATCCCTCACGATTATTGATGCAGGCGTCTAATTTGTTATCAGAACTCACCCATTTTGCAGGTGTTGTCGCTACACCAAAGCGTGCCGCCATTACCGTGAGTCAGGTTGAATTCTTGCGATTATCCGAAAAAAGGGTGTTGTTGATTATTGTGATGCCTAACAATGAGGTGGAGAACCGCGTATTGGTGACGCATAAGGATTACACTCAGGCTCAGCTTACTGAGGCGGGTAACTTTTTGAGCCAGCACTATGCGGATTGTCCTTTTCAGGATATCCACCAACGTGTGCAGTCCGAATTACATCAATTGCAGCATGATTTGATTGCGCTGATGAACGCAGCGATGACGGCCAGTGATGAGGTGATTGCACGAAAAAATGAAGATTACGTGATTAGTGGCGAGCGTAATTTACTGTATATAAATGATCTTTCGTCAAATATGCAGCAACTGCGTGGACTTTTCACTATGTTTGAACAAAAAACCGAGTTGCTTCAGCTACTGGATGTGAGCCGCCATGCGCCCGGTGTGCATATTTTTGTGGGGAATGAATCTGGTTTGCCCGGGTTGGACGAGTGTAGTGTTGTGAGTGCACCGTATATATCAGATGGGGAAGTTGTTGGTACATTGGCAGTTGTCGGTCCCAAGCGTATGAATTATGAGAAAGTTGTTCCGATTGTAGATATTACCTCCAAGTTACTTGGCAACGCATTGTCGCAATGTTAGTGGAATAAAATACTGGTAATTCAAAGGCGTAGAGAAATACAGTCCAAAACGTATTAATTGTTAGGCTGTTTGGTTTTTTCAGTAGCAAATTTTTGGATAAAACTTTATGTCTTACTCGAGTGAACCTACCTACATTCATGGCACACCTGAAAAATGTGCCGTGTTATTGCTTAATCTGGGCACACCGGATGCGCCCACCGCTCAGGCAGTCAAACCTTACTTGCGTGAATTTTTGGGTGATCCGCGCGTGGTGGAAATTCCCAGGCTGGTCTGGTGGTGCATTCTGAACGGTATTATCTTGAACGTCAGGCCTAAAAAGTCTGCCGCTAAATATGCCAGTATCTGGATGCCGGAGGGGTCACCCCTGAAAGTTCATACTGAACGTCAGGCCAATCTGTTGCAAGGCTATCTGGGGGAGCGTACTCGTGGCGTGCCGTTGGTGGTGGATTATGCTATGCGTTACGGCAATCCCTCAATTCCCAGTGTGCTGAATAAACTTAAGGCGCAAAATTGTCAGCGTATCCTGATTGTTCCAATGTATCCGCAATATGCCGCCAGTGCGACCGGGACGGCATGCGATGTTATTTTTAATGAGCTTTCCAAACAGCGCAACATGCCGGCGATACGTACTATTAAGCACTTTCACGACAACTCCGGTTACATTGCGGCGGTTGCCCAAAATATCCGCGACTATTGGACATTGCATGGTCGTCCGGACAGGTTGGTGATGAGCTTTCATGGCTTGCCTCGTTTCACGCTGGAAAAAGGGGATCCCTATCATTGTGAATGCCAGAAGAGCGGGCGTTTGATTGCGGAGGCATTGCAACTGAATGCGGATCAATACGTCGTTTGTTTTCAATCGCGTTTTGGCCGCGCGGAATGGATTCAGCCTTATACTACCGCCGTACTTAAAGAATTGGGTATGAAAAAAACGAAACGTGTTGATGTGGTTTGTCCCGGTTTCGTGGCAGATTGTTTGGAAACGCTGGAAGAGATTGGAATGGAAGGTAAGGAAGATTTCATACGTGCAGGCGGTGGCGAGTATCACTACATTCCTTGCCTTAACGAGCGGCCGGGTTGGATACACGCCCTAACGGATTTGGTATTGGATAATCTAAATGGCTGGCTGGACAATCCGAAAGCTGCACAATTGGAACAGGGTCGCTTGAGAGCACTGGCAATGGGCGCCAAGAGTTAAACGAAACGCCACACATCACGCGTATCTTGCGGTGTGGCATTGCATACTGCCTTAAATTAATACTTCCTATATGCGGATAAAATTTTCGCGGTAATACTTCATTTCATTGATGGATTCGTAAATGTCGGCCAGTGCTTCATGTTTTCCGTGTTTTTTGATTCCCTGAGCTATTTCAGGTTTCCAGCGTTTGGCAAGTTCTTTTAGGGTGCTCACATCCAGATTGCGGTAATGGAAATAGTTTTCCAGTTCCGGCATCCATCGTGCTAGAAAACGCCGATCTTGGCAGATGGAATTGCCGCACATTGGCGAGGTGCGTGCAGGCACGTATTCTTTGAGAAATTCAAGCATTCGGGTTTCCACCGCCGCAGCATCCAGCGTAGAAGCTTTTACTTTGTCGATGAGGCCGGATTTGCCATGCGTGGCTTTGTTCCAGTTATCCATGCCATCCAATATAGTATCTGCTTGATGCACGACCAAAACAGGCGCTTCAGCAACAGTGTTTAAATCGCTATCAGTAATAACCAGTGCCACTTCAATAATGCGATCCGTTTCCGGAACCAAGCCGGTCATTTCCATGTCTATCCAGACGAGGTGATTTTGATTTTGTGCCATAATTCGCCGTGTGTTTGTTGATGTTTTCAGGCAGGTATTGTGCCATACCAATACCATAAACCGCCTATTTATAATCGGGCAAAGTATAGCAAAATACGCCCATGCAATTTAGAAACCAGAACAAATGAATGCATCTCAATTTTCCATGTTGTTTGTTGGGGCACTGTTTTTAACCACGATTGTGCAAATGTGGCTCGCGCGACGCCATCTCTCGAATATTCAGGCGCATCGTGCTGAAGTCCCGTTGGACTTTCGCGAGCAGATTGATCTCGTCGCACACCAAAAAGCGGCGGATTATACGAGTGCCAAAACGCGATTGACGATGCTGAGCATACCATTCAATGCGCTGTTGTTACTCGCATTTACCCTCGGTGGCGGGGTGCAGTGGATTGCAGATTTGTGGTTGACCATTTTTACCAATTCATTGATGCAAGGCATGGCGGTTATCCTGACGGTATTGTTGCTGTCATCCCTGTTGGAAATGCCGTTCGGTTTGTACCGAACATTTGTTATTGAGGCACGTTACGGGTTCAATAAAATGACGCTGGCCATGTATTTGGCCGATGCCGCGAAGGGGTTGTTGCTTGGTGCCATATTGGGTTTGCCATTGTTGTTCGGGGTATTGTGGCTGATGGAGCGGATGGGCACCAATTGGTGGGTGTATGTGTGGGGAGTGTGGGTAACGTTTAATCTGCTGATACTCTTTATTTACCCCTCATTTATTGCGCCGATGTTCAACAAATTCAGCCCATTGCAGGATGAGT
>JBIIMQ010000015.1:0-22984 GCA_044337935.1 Candidatus Nitrotoga sp. | reverse complement strand
ATCGTTATATGTAAAGGTAAGCACGTTAGTAGCATAATTTTTGCCGCGAAATTTTTCATTCAGCGCGTGCCCTTCCGGTTCGTCCACGATACGCAGCACGATTTGTACATCACGTTGTAATGCAGCGTTAATCCAACGGCGAAATTGGTGCCGTGTGGGTAGATTCGTTCTTTCGGACGCGTACTGTACCGACAGAGATAATTTATGCGTAGCCATAGTTCTTGATTTTAAAAAATTATTGAGCAGTGTGCTGTGTGTACTTCGGGCAAGGGTTCCTGATTCTTATCTGAAGTTTTATTGTGGCAGCATAATATTCATTCGGGATTTTATTTCCCGTTCGACCGACATCGACCCGTGTGGTCAGGTTTCTTTAAGTATTTTGACGTTAACTTCAATGCTTCATTGTACAAATGAGTGACCACGCTGATTTTATCGCGGGATTATATGGCGGTTACCTGTAACCGGGGAGATCATAGATTTTGCACATTAGGGTTTTCCTGCAGGCAAAACGTTACAATATGCCTCTCAATATTAACAATTACCGTCATGAAACTGATTTTGGGTATTGAAAGTTCTTGCGATGAGACTGGCGTTGCCATATATCACGTAGAGCGTGGATTGTTGGCACATGCATTGCATACCCAAGTGGCTATGCATAACGAATACGGTGGTGTTGTGCCGGAGCTGGCATCACGCGACCATATTCACCGTATGTTACCCCTGATTCGTTCGGTGGCAGGCGAAGCCGGATGTCGTTTGCAGGATATAAATGCCATCGCATATACCCAAGGTCCTGGTTTGTCCGGTGCGTTATTGGTAGGTGCAAGTGTTGCCAGTTCGCTGGCGTATTCATTGAATATTCCGGCCATCGGTATTCATCATCTGGAAGGGCATTTGTTGTCGCCCTTGTTGTCCGATCCCTCGCTGAAATTTCCATTCATTGCGTTATTGGTTTCCGGCGGGCATACCCAACTTATGCGTGTGGACGATGTGGGAAAATACGCATTATTGGGGGAGACGTTGGATGATGCCGCTGGTGAGGCTTTTGATAAGAGCGCCAAGCTTCTTGGCCTGAGTTATCCGGGCGGCCCCGAGTTGGCTAAACTGGCTGAACAAGGACAGCCGGGCCGTTTTAATTTGCCGCGCCCCATGCAACACAGCGGCAATCTGGACTTTAGTTTCAGCGGGCTGAAAACTGCTGTGTTAACGCTAACTCGCCAACACACATTGGATGAACAAACCCGTGCTGACATTGCCCATGCAGCACAGGAGGCAATCGTGGATGTGTTGGTGACCAAATCCTTGGCTGCGTTAAAGCAAACGGGAATTAATCAATTGGTGATTGCCGGCGGAGTGAGTGCGAATCGGCATCTTCGTGATTTGCTTAACAAGGCAGCGAGAAAAAGAAATTTTCGCGTGTTTTATCCGGGGCTTGAGTTTTGCACCGATAATGGTGCCATGATCGCCTTTGCTGCTGCGCTACGTTTGCAGATGCAGGAAATAAAGACTGACTACCGTTTCAACGTCAAGCCACGCTGGGACTTGCAACAACTCAACTATTCCGAATGATTGTCTCCCTTTTGGGCAATGCGGTTTTCCTTGCCCGCCAACAAATTTTTGATGTTGCTCTTGTGGCGCCAGATCAACAGTAATGACATTCCCATTACTGACAGCACATATTCGGACGGTAACGCCAGTGCCATGGCAATGATAGGCGCACCTGCGGCAGCCAGTAATGCCGCCAGTGAAGACAGACGAAATGCCGTTGCAATTAACACCCAAACTGCCAAGACCGCCAATCCCAGCCATAAATTAAGTGCCAACAGTACCCCCAGTGCAGTCGCCACGCCCTTGCCACCTTTGAAGCGCAGAAAAATGGGGAAGAGGTGACCCAAAAATACTGCCAGTGCGACCGCCACAACCAGTAGCGAATTGTCGGCTTGTAATTCAAAATGTTGGGCCAACCATACCGCCAGCCAGCCTTTTGCCGCGTCACCCAGTAAAGTTAATGCAGCTGCCCATTTGTTTCCGCTACGCAGAACATTGGTTGCGCCCGGATTGTGCGAGCCGTAAGTGCGTGGATCGGGCAAGGTAAATAATCGGCTCATTATTACCGCGAAAGAAATTGAGCCCAACAAATAAGCACAGACAATAAAAACCGGGATTATCATTTGAAATACCTTAAAATGCGCCGGTGGCACACTCTATTTTAAATTTATTAAAGCAAGTGCCAAGTCAATTAAACTTACACAGCGTCTTCATGGATATAATTTTTCTACGCGAGCTTAAAGTCGAAACGCTTATCGGTGTGTATGAATGGGAGAAGCGTGTCCCGCAAACTCTGCGACTGGATATGGAAATTGCTTTGCCGAATACTCGTGCTTGCCAGAGTGACGATATACGCGATGCACTTGATTACTCCGAAATCGTGCGCCACATTCAAAGCGCGTTAAGTAATCACCACTTCAACCTGCTGGAAGCG
The DNA here is from genome assembly GCA_044337935.1 of Candidatus Nitrotoga sp. GTDB lineage: Bacteria > Pseudomonadota > Gammaproteobacteria > Burkholderiales > Gallionellaceae > Nitrotoga. The sequence continues at coordinate 20,502 of JBIIMQ010000015.1, read as the reverse complement.
TTGGCCGAACGGATTGCCCAAATTCTGCTGGCTGATTTTAACGCGCCTTGGGTTAAAGTCAGCGTGGCCAAATTAAATGCCATACGTGATAGCCGTATGGTGGGTATCAGCATTGAGCGCAGTCAAGCCAAACCGAACGGATGCTGAAATTGTAATTAACCCGTTCATTTAGTTTACGGTTACGCGCGCAAACTTACGTTTACCCACCTGCGTGACCACTGTTGTGCCCGTTTGTAATTGCAGGGCTTTGTCGATTACCTTTTCACCCTCCAGTTTTACTGCGCCTTGGGCAATCATGCGCAAGGCTTCCGATGTGCTTTCCACTAATCCGGCTTGTTTGAGCAATTGCGTAATGCCGATACTTCCTGCGGTGGCAGAAACCGTTACTTCCGGCATGTCTTCCGGCAATACACCTTGTCTGAAACGCGCTTCGAATTCAGCTAATGCCGATTCGGCCATGGCTCGACTATGGAAACGTGTGACTATTTCTTGTGCCAGCAATACCTTAATGTCGCGGGGATTGCGTCCTTGTTCTACCTCGGTACGCCAATTGGCAATTGTGCTCATCGATTCAAATGAAAGCAATTCCAGATAAGACCACATTAACTGGTCGGAAACGGACATTAATTTGCCAAACATTTCCTGCGGTGACTCGGTGATACCGATGTAATTGCCAAGAGATTTGGACATTTTGTTCACGCCATCCAATCCCACCAGTAATGGCATGGTCAGGACGCATTGCGGGGATTGGCCATAATGTTTCTGTAACTCGCGTCCCATTAGTAGATTAAATTTCTGGTCGGTGCCGCCCAATTCCAGATCGGCTTTAAGCGTTACTGAATCGTATCCCTGAATCAGTGGGTAGATGAATTCGTGGATGGCGATTGCCTGATTGTTTTTGTAGCGCTTATTGAAATCATCGCGTTCCAGCATGCGCGCAACCGTGTGTGTGGCGGCTAGTTTAATTAAGTCAGCCGCGCTAAATTTGTCCATCCAAGTGGAATTAAAAACAATTTCGGTTTTATCCGGATCCAGCACCTTGAATACCTGCTCGCGGTAACTTTCCGCATTTTCCAATACCTGTTCGCGAGATAGCGGTGGGCGAGTCGAATTTTTGCCGGTGGGGTCACCTATCATGCCGGTAAAATCGCCAATCAAAAATAATGCATGGTGACCAATATCTTGTAACTGCCGAATTTTATTGAGTAGAACTGTATGTCCAAGATGCAAATCTGGAGCGGTTGGATCAAACCCGGCTTTGATGCGTAAAGGACGACCCAGTGCCAATTTGTTATTTAATTCAGCTTCTAGTAGCAATTCGTCGCATCCGCGTTTAATCACATCTATTGTTTCTTGTACGATCATGTTAAGCAGACTCTTTTATATTCGTTGTTAATTGGGCAGCATTTATGTGTTCGTCATGCCGAATAAGATTTCTGAAATTAGCAGAACCCATCTTTATTGATGTCAGTCATTGTTATTAAGCCGCGAAGAGCAGGGAGTGGAGCCACGGTGAAGATGTTTTTGGAAAAGAGGCGCGTGTGCCATATAGGAACGGAGTAATCGAATAGACCTGGTAGAACACGCGGATCTGAGCTTTTGCGGGTATGGTGAGCCGTAGCATGTAATTAATGGCCGTAGTTCTGTATGCGGCCATTAATTGCCGCATTTTGAAAGTCAGTACGCGTTATTTTAATTCTTCAACTGCAATTCCATATTCCGAAGTCCATGGAACAGGCCATGCCCAAACAGTTAGCGAAAACTTAGTGCCGGATGTTACGTCAAGCACTTGATGAGGATGTGTCACTTGTCCCGGCCAAAAGAGAGCGTGCCCAACGGGGAGGTCTTTGTTGTTGTAATTTTGTCGTGGAAAAACAAGATCGCCCCCGGTAAAGTCGTCATTAAGCTTCACAAGCATTGATACCAGTGAGACATCATGATGCAGCTTCATATTCTTTACGTCATTCGGGCCATACCTTACAAAATAAGGAGAGGTGAATCCCAAAATGTTCAACAATGGAAATACGTAAAGAAGCGAAGGGAGGCATTTGTCCATCAGTTGTTTGCAGATATCTATCGAGAAAATTCTGCTTAAGTTATAGAGATTAAGTTCAGAAGCGGAATATCCATCCGGGTTGTGTGCATAAAACAATTCCGGTCTTGAGTTTAATTCTTTGATAAGGGCTGCACAATATTCAGGAGTCCAAAAAGGAGTCGAGTAGATATCATTGGCAACTTCCGTGAATACGCCGCATTTATGCGCTATGTGATCCTTGCTGTGTAAGATATTCATTTTATTTCTCTATAAAATATAAAGACGGAACTCCTGATGGTTGCGCTGCAACAACCTGTACATCTCTAAAGCTATGGTGAATCATGGCATAAAAACGATAGAACTTCCAGAATCAGTGTCCGGGAAAACTGCCGATTTTGTCACGTTTGCCTTGAGGATAATCCGGATGTGGGTTAAACCCACCCGGTTTAATCCGTGCGATTTATGTTGCTGCCCTCTGAATTAATTTACACAAAACGCGTGCTAAAGTTAAGTGCGCGCCAATTGCGTTATGGTGATGCCTAATTTTTGTGCCGTTGTGTTTGTCACTGAAATAAGGCGATCATCCATGTCGGCAGTATGTGCATTATCTGTGGCAGGGACGTGAGCAAGAGTGCTGTTGGCCGATTCGGTCAGCATATTGAAATGACTATCCTGGGCATTGGCCGGTGGTCGCGGAACAATGGCCTGAAAATACAGCATGCCGTTGCGCATGGTGATGGCGAGCAGATAGAGATTGTGGCCAATAGCAGCGGCTTCAGGGTCGCGTACTTCGAAACATTGCGTAGTACTGTTTTGATTTGCATCGCGCGGGCCGGGCAGTTGCTTGGCGATGGCCTCAATGAATGTCTGGACGAGATTAAGCTTGGGCGCCAGCGTGGCGTGATATTGTCCTGTGCGGTTGAGAATGACCGGATTTTCGAGCACTGCACGTTTTGTGTTGCGCAGTGTGAGAACCACGATAATTGTGATGATAATTGTGGCCAGTGTTATTTCAATCATGGCGATAAGCTCTAATGCTGTGGATTACGATAGTATAGCCGCCCCCGATGTATTTTAATCGGTAAACAGCAAAGTTGACCATTAAACGGGTGGGTACGTGACCACCTTGCCTATTACTGCATTAAGAGTGTGTAGATGTCGTAGTAAGCCGAGGCACTTTGATCCCAGTCAAAATTTTTGATCATGCAATTATGCTGTAATGCCCGCCAGGATTTTTTGTCGTGGTAGGTTGTTGCGGCACGTTGTGCCGTAGCCAATAAGCTGGATGCATCCATGTCGTGAAAGACAAATCCGCTGGCGATACCTTGTTCCAGCGAAGTTGCGTTGCAATCCGATACGGTGTCAATCAGGCCGCCAGTGGCGTGTACTATGGGCGGCGTGCCATAACGTTGGCTATACATTTGATTGAGGCCGCACGGTTCGAAACGCGATGGCATTAAAAAAATGTCTGCGCCGGCTTCGATCATGTGTGACAGTGATTCATCGAAGCCGATAAAAGCGCTGATCCGTCCGGAATATTGATGTGTCAGCTCCAGGGCGGTTTGTTGTATTTCCCGCGCGCCACTACCCAATAGTGCCAACTGCGCTGGCAATGCGATTAATTGTGGTGCAATTTGCAGCACCAGATCCACGCCTTTTTGGGAAGTAAATCGACTGACCAATCCAAACAAAGGCAGGTCCGGGTCAATGTGTAATCCCAATAATTTTTGTAATGCTTGTTTGTTGGCGGATTTTCCGCGTAAATTGGAGATGTCGTAGGGGTGGGCAAGGTTCGGGTCGATGGCGGGATTCCATTCCGTGGTGTCGATACCGTTCAAGATGCCGGTCAAAGCGTTCTGTCGATAAGCGAGCAGACCCTGTAGGCCGTATCCTTGCGCATCGGTTTGAATTTCTTTGGCATAAGACGGGCTCACGGTGGTGATGTGGTCGGCGTAATACAGGCCCGCTTTCATGAAGGATAGATTATTGTAAAACTCTACGCCGTCCGGTTGGAGGCACTCGGCAGGCAATCCCAATTCCGTAACCAGATGCGGTGAAAATATGCCTTGGAATGCAAGATTGTGCACGGTCATTACACAAGGGGCCGCACCATCGGCAAAATGCAAATAAGCCGGGGTTAGTCCGGTTTGCCAGTCGTTGCAGTGGACGATATCGGGCTTCCATTCAAGCGGAGTGTCTGCACAGCTTAGTAATGCTGCAATTCTTGAGAGCAATCCAAATCGTTGGGCATTATCGGGCCAGTCGAAACCGTGTTCATCCTGATACGCGTCCCCGCCACGTTCGTACAGTTCGGCACATTTAATGACCAATAGTTTTATATTGTTGGGCAATGAACCAATTAGTAATTGTGCAGAAGGGAAGTGGGGTTGCAAGGAAATTTCGGCGGCAACATGCAGATTCGGCATGGCTTTTAAAACCCGCGAGTAACCTGGCAGCAATATACGCACGTCCACGCCAATTTTTTGCAGTGCCGCCGGAAGAGCTGCGCTGACATCGGCCAGGCCGCCGGTTTTAATTAGTGGTGTGACCTCAGAGGTGGCAAATAATATCCGCATTGTTTATTTAATTCCAAGGTAAAACAAGTTGATGATGTACAAATGATACCAAGGTAATACCGAGAAATTCCATGAATGGGCCGGTTTTGATGGTTGAGCGTAAGCCTTTAAAAATGGTAACAGCACCATCGAATTTGCTTTAAAGATAAGCGGGGCAATCAAGATGGTGCTGCTTGTGAAGTGCGGCCGGTACTATAGCCAGCGCATTAAGCCCATTTCAAATGGATGGGTCAGTATTTCGTGGTGCGGATAAACCCGTATGTGGTATTCAAGTTTGCCACATAGTTCTGGTGTTAATTTTAGGGTGTAAACATGTTCGGCCGTTTCGGTATTAAGTTCTGGTGCTGTAAACCGGTAGCGCATTGACTGCTTGAGTTTTTTGGAGGCATAACCTATCAACATTTCGACTACCACGTCGGAAGGATGGAGCCCATTCAGATTTACGCCCACTTCAAAACACACGTGTTCGTTGAACATAATGCTTTGCTTGGGAGTGCCCAGGCTGCGTATTGTCAGGCCGGGCCAAGCTTTGCGGATGGTATTTTTCCAGGCTGAAATTTGGCGCGCACCTTTGAAGGTTTCATCGCAATACTTGCGGTACTGCCGAGAGGCCGGCAAGTAAGTTTTAGTGACATATTCACCCACCATGCGCGTGGAATTGAAGTTTGGCAACAGAGTGGCTATGGAGCGCTTGGACATTTTTACCCATTCGGATGAATAGCCAATACTGTTGCGTTTGTAGTATGTCGGGATGACCTTGTCCTGTAATAATTCATAGAGCGTTTGGCTTTCTTCGTGGTTACGCTGCGCTTCAGGTAAAAGTTCTGAAACGGGCTTGATTGCCCAGCCATTTCCGCCATCGTAACCTTCGTCCCACCAGCCATCCAGCACTGACAAGTTAAGTACGCCATTCATGGCTGCCTTCATGCCGGAAGTGCCACTTGCTTCGAGCGGATATAATGGGGTGTTTAACCACACATCAACTCCGGCCACCATGCGACGTGCAAGCCGTAAGTCATAGTCTTCCAGTAGCAGGATTTTTCCCTCAAATTCCGGCATATGTGAAATTTTCGTGATTTGGCGAATAAGGTCTTGCCCGGGAATATCTGCGGGGTGAGCTTTGCCGGCAAAAATGAATAGTACCGGGCGCTCGGGATCGTTCATGATCTGACGCAGCCAATCCAGATCCTGGAATAATAATGAAGCGCGTTTGTAGGTTGCGAAACGGCGTGCAAAACCAATGGTGAGTACATTTGGATTGGCGGGGTCTGCATACTTCAAAATGCGGTCAAGATGTGCTTCAGAACCGTGATTGCGGAAATGTTGATGACTGATGCGGGAACGAATTAATTGCAGCATCCTTGATTTGAGAGACTCGCGAACGCTCCAGAATTGATGATCCGGAATGCTGTCGACCCTCTCCCAGAAGCTGACATCGGCCGCATGCTGACCCCAGTCCCAACCAAGGTAGCGCACGAATACCTCGGACCATTCCTTGGCCAGGAAGGTAGGCATGTGTACCCCATTGGTAATGTAACTCATGGGGTTGTCGTCTTGCTCAATTTCCGGCCACATTTCAGCGCAAATATCGGAGGAAATTTTGCCATGTATTCGTGATACGCCATTCTGGAAACGCGAACAATTGATCGCCAGCGCGGTCATATTGAAGTCCGGTGTATTTGATACTTTTCCCAAAGAAAGAAATTCGTCGCGGTTGATTTTTAACTGCGGGTAATAATTTTCAAAATAATGCATCATCATGCCATGGTCGAAATGATCATGGCCTGCCGGAACGGGAGTGTGCGTTGTAAATACGGTATGTGCGGCGACTGCCTCGAGCGCAGCTGAATGCTCGACACCTTGTTCCGTCAGGATGCGGATGCGTTCCAGCAATTGGAACGCAGCGTGACCTTCATTGATATGCCATACGCTCGGCTTGATGCCCAATTTTTCGAGAGCGCGGACACCACCGATTCCGAGCACGATTTCTTGCTCGATACGAATGGATTTGTCGCCGCCATAAAGATGGTGAGTGATGGCCCGATCTTGCCGGGAATTTTCATTAAGGTCAGTGTCCAGTAAATAAATAGTGACATTGCCGACTTGTGCTTTCCATACTTTGATCGCCACACTGCGTCCCGGTAAATCCACGCTTACATGGACTTCCAAATTGTCATTATTCAAAACCGGTGAAATAGGCAGGCTTTCGAAGTCAGAGTCAGTATAAATGGCCTGTTGGTTGCCCTCACTATCTATGGCCTGGTGGAAGTAACCTTGGCGATAGAGTAGGCCTACGCCGACAAAGGGTAAATGCAGGTCGCTGGCGGATTTGCAATGGTCACCTGCCAAAATTCCCAGGCCGCCGGAATAAATTGGAAAGCTTTCGTGAAACCCAAATTCGGCACAAAAATAGGCAATCAGATCGTTGTCCGCGAACTCTTTGGCATGATTGCTGTGTACCGGTTTAATGTGATAATTGTCGTAGGCTGATAATGTGCGGTGGTACTGGTCCAGAAAAAACTGGTTCTCCGAGGCGGCTATCAGACACCGTTCGTCTACGCACCGTAGAAAAGCTCTTGGATTTTGGCCTACTTCATCCCACAGCTTGCGTTGAATATAAGAGAACAAATCACGTGTGGGCAGATCCCAGCTGTACCATAAGTTATTTGCCAGTTCTTCAAGCCGGGCTAAGCGGGCCGGTATTTTAGGTTTAACTTCCAGGATGTGTGGTGTGCTTTTGTGCATGATTTTCAGCCTTATTTAAATTCAATTAGGTAACGCTACATTAGTTTTAGAGTGCTGGCGTGACATGATTACACAAGCCATGATTGATGTGGGTAAGAATAGTGGCATGGCCGCACCTCCGGTAAATTAAAGGATTTCATAAAGTGCCAGGCGGGTGGCCGCAGAACGTATGGCGGCAGATTGGTGGTTTTGTCGGCAGGTAAGCAGTGTGTGGTGAAGCTTCCTATTGCGGGCAAGTTTGATTGTCGCGGGTTCAGTGTTCATGTGCCACTTAATTCGTTTGTTTCTTAATGAAAAGTTATTTTGATATCGTGAAGTGCATTGGATATGCAGCTTGTATGGTAGCAGGTCTGTTGGGTCCACACGGTAAGGTGGGCAGCATGATCCTTATGGTGATTGTAATTGGCAGCTCATGTTTTTTCCTATGTAAGCGGGTTGCGAATACGCAATCTCAATCTGCAGTACGACCAAGTAATGGGGGGTGGATTATATGCCAGGAACAATATTGCCACCATATGACCACCCAATCTAGCTGGGAATATTGTAATTTATTGATTATGTATTCTATTTGTATTTATGTTGCGGGCTGTAGTGGTCTGAATCAGGCCACTATTGTCAAGTGGCCATGAGTTGTTTGACGTTACATGTGCCAGATAAATAGAGTGGAATGATGCAGGTCATTTACTTGTACGGTTTCGTAGTGTGTTTGGTCGGGCGCGGGAAAGGTGCTGCTAATGAAAATTGAGCCAGGACGCATTTCGGCTCGCGCTTTGTGCCAAAGCTTTTCCATTGGTACGGGTGAGAGGTAGGCAAACACCACATCATATTGCGATAAATTGCTATCCCATAAACTGCCCCAATGCACCTGACAGTTTGGGTGTCTGCCCAGCTTGATGCGTAACCAGCTCCAAAAAAATGGCAAGGGGGCCGCCTCGATGCCGGTGTATTGCCCGTCCGGGCGGACGCTGGCAAGATGCGTTAATACGCCACCCAGGCCAGAGCCCAAATCAATAAAGGCGAAGCTTGCGTCAGTTTTTTCGGCAGGTAACAAGTGCTCCAAAGCTTGCCACACTTTATGACTGGAAAGATAAAGTGGTACCTGAGTGCGGAAAGTGCTCCAGTATACGAGTAGTAATATCAGAAATCCGCCGAGGAAAAGTGAGGGGGGTAATTCGGCTCCGAGCATCAACACCAGGGCTGGTGCAAAAAGTAATTGTATGATCAGCCACCATTTGGCCAGACCGGCAAAGAAGCTGAATGCGGCAGCGAGCAGGCCGCAAAGCAGGGCAAATAACAATGGTGAGTCGTGCGGCTTAATAATGTTAGCGGTTAGCAGTATGAATATTGCCGCTAATTGCAGCAGTAGTGTAGTAATTGAAGGCGGGATTTTTTTGAGCAAGGGCCGCATGGTTGATAATAAGGAAGCGATAGATCAGATGGTTGTATGGATTAACGGGCCATTTTAAATCCGGTTTTGCGCAAGGGGTGAACTTGATGGGTTTATTATGAGCCTTCGCGCAGGTATTTTTTTGCTCTTGCCAGTGTTTTGGGTTGCCCAAGTAGTACCAATACATCGCCGGCCTTAAGGATCATGTTCCCCGCAGGTTGGTTGCCACGCATGTTATGGCGGCGTACCGCATGTACTTTTATATTTAATGTTGCCAGATTAATTTCATCAAGCGTTTTGCCTACGGCAGCATCGCGTTCTCCCAGTAATACGCTATGGAAGCGCGGTTGTGAATTTTCTGCTGCTTCATCCGGTATGGTTGCCGCTGTACGAAAATAGGTGTTGAACATGCTATAGCGACGCGCCCTGTTTTCCTGAAGGCGGCGGATGACGCGGTTGAGTGGCACGCCGGACATCAGGAGTGCTTGCGATGCCAGCATCACGCTGCCTTCAAGTACGTCCGCCACAACTTCGGATGCTCCGGCCAGCTTGAGTGTGTCAATGTTGGCTTCATCGGCGCTGCGAACCACTACGGGCAAATCAGGCCGTAGTTCATTAACCAGGTGAAGAATTTTTAGCGCGGAATGGGTGTCGGTGTATGTGACAACCAGGGCTTTTGCGTGCATTAATCCGGCTGCCAAAAGCACTTCTCGTTTGGCGGCATCGCCATATACTACGTTTTCACCTGTTGCTGCGGCTTTGTGCACGCGGCGTGAGTCGAGATCGAGTACGATAAATTGCACATTCTCTTGTTTCATGAAACGCGCCAGTGATTGCCCGCTTCGTCCGTAGCCGCAGATAATAATGCTTGCGTCGGAAGACATGCTTTGCACGGCTATCCGGTGTATCTGCATAGCACGGTTCATCCATTCGGAGGGTGCGATGCGCCGTACTATGGTTTCTGTGTGTTGGATTAGGAAGGGCGCGGCCAACATGGAGAGCAGCATGGTGTCCAGAATGATTTGTACAGTTGCGGGAGACAGAAGATTGACTCCGCTGGCCAAGGTTAACAGCACGAAGCCAAATTCCCCGGCTTGTGCTAGCCCGAGGCTGCTGCGAATTGCCACTCCCCAATCGCCGGTAAATTTGCGCACCAATAATGCGACTACAGTTAGTTTTATCAGTAGTAAGCACAGCAGCATTAATAGTACCCAGCCAATGTTTGCAAACATTTCGCCAGGGTCCAGCATCATGCCCACTGTAACAAAGAATAGTCCCATTAAAACATCGCGAAACGGCTTGATGTCATCTTCAACTTGATAACGGTACTCGGTCTCGGCAATCAAAATGCCGGCTACAAATGCTCCCAGCGCTAAAGAAAGCCCGACTAATTCAGTAAAGTATGCAAGTCCAAGCGTGATGAACAGTACGTTCAGCATGAACAGTTCGGAAGATTTTTGCCGTGCCACGATGTGGAACCAGGATCGCATTACGCGCGGACCAAATATAAGTAGTGCTGCCAGTACCAGTGTGGCCTTAAGCAGTGCAAGGGAGATGGTAATCGGCAGATCGTTGGACGGACTTGCCAAGGCTGGAATGATGATGAGCAGCGGTACAACGGCTAAATCCTGAAAGAGTAATATGCCTATGATCTGCTGGCCGTGTGGTGCATTCATTGCAGCGCGTTCGACCAGCATTTTGCTTACGATGGCAGTAGATGACATGGTCAGAACGCAACCCATGGCCAGGCTTGCGCGCCAATCGAAATTGGCAAGCCATCCGGCGGCCATAATTAAAAAAAGGGTAAGGATAACTTGCGCGCCTCCTAGGCCGAACACTGTGCGTTTCATTGCGTGAAGACGAGTAAGGCTGAATTCAAGACCAATGCTGAACATTAGGAATACCAGACCGAATTCCGCCAAATGACGAGTGCCTGATGAATCGGGTATCCAGCCCAGAGCGTGCGGGCCAATCAGAATGCCGACGGTTAGATAACCGAGCACCACGGGTAAGCGCAATATGCGGCATGCCACTACCACGCCAACGGCAACGGCGAGCAAAATTAGGACGAGTTGTAGCAAATTGGTCATGTGTGGGTTAGGGCCGGTTCACTAAGATGGTGTTATTGCCTTTAAACGCAAAAATACGGTGAGGTGTATGCCAGCTTAGGGTCTGGGAATTTAGTTTGGACATCTTTGAGTTTACGTTCTGAAAAATTGCTTGTCTGGCAGAGGGTATTTAAGGTTGTGTTGTTGCCGTTCCGGTCACCATAACGCGTTATTGCGATGAAGTCCATGTCAGATTGTTTTATTAAGTCATAAGCATACATAACGATCGTTTGAGTTTAATGGCTCCATGAGTTTTTTTGAGGGAGATGCTAGTTTGAGCGTGCTTTGAGAGTATTTTGATTGCGGTAGTTATTGCTAAATGCAATTTTAGCTGGATTGGAAATTGGGGTTGCGCGAGATTTTCAGTGGATTGACAAGCCCCCTTTGACAATGGGGGCGGGAACATGGATAATTACGTGTTCAATTTGGAGGGGTTCCCGAGCGGTCAAAGGGATCAGACTGTAAATCTGACGGCTCAGCCTTCGAAGGTTCGAATCCTTCCCCCTCCACCATTTTAAAGTTAATTCAGGTTTGGCGGGTGAATTGGAATTGACTGAGCGGTGCGGTGATTGGCTGCGTGGATGTTGTATATTCATTGCTTTGGCGGCAAGCGTGCGGGTGTAGCTCAATGGTAGAGCAGAAGTTTTCCAAACTTACGACGAGGGTTCGATTCCCTTCACCCGCTCCAATTTGAGTTGGCCCATGTGGCTCAGTGGCAGAGCACTCCCTTGGTAAGGGAGAGGTCGCGGGTCCGATTCCCGCCATGGGCACCATAAAGTGTTTTTGAAATTCTTTTGTTAATTCGGTGTTGATGAGGAAAAATCATGGCAAAGAGTAAATTTGAGCGTACCAAGGCGCATATAAACGTAGGTACGATAGGTCACGTTGATCATGGCAAGACTACCCTGACTGCGGCGATTACTACAGTTTTGTCCAAGAAGTTTGGTGGAGAAGCGAAAGCCTATGACCAGATTGACGCGGCGCCGGAAGAAAAGGCGCGTGGTATCACCATTAATACTGCCCACGTTGAGTATGAAACATCAAGTCGGCACTATGCACACGTTGACTGCCCGGGCCACGCGGATTACATCAAAAACATGATTACGGGTGCCGCGCAGATGGACGGCGCGATTCTGGTGGTGTCGGCTGCCGATGGCCCTATGCCGCAGACGAGAGAGCATATATTGCTGGCTCGCCAAGTTGGTGTTCCATACATTGTTGTGTATATGAACAAGGCCGACATGGTAGACGATCCCGAGCTGCTAGAATTGGTTGAAATGGAAGTTCGCGAACTTCTAACCAAATATGAATTCCCAGGCGATGACACGCCGATTATCGTTGGTAGCGCGCTCAAAGCGCTGCAAGGGGATCAATCGGAAATTGGCGAACCATCGATATTACGTCTGGCTGATGCGTTGGATGCCTACATACCTCAGCCTATGCGTGTTATGGACGGCACGTTCTTGATGCCGGTAGAAGATGTATTCTCGATCTCCGGTCGGGGTACGGTGGTCACTGGCCGGGTTGAGCGTGGTGTTATTAAAGTGGGTGAGGAAATTGAAATTGTCGGACTCAAGCCGACGATCAAAACCACCTGTACCGGCGTAGAAATGTTCCGCAAGCTGTTGGATCAAGGTCAGGCCGGAGATAACGTTGGAATCTTGCTGCGTGGAACCAAGCGTGAAGAGGTTGAGCGTGGTCAAGTGCTGGCCAAACCTGGCTCTATTACGCCGCATACTAAATTCACGGCGGAGATTTATGTTTTGAGCAAAGACGAAGGTGGTCGGCATACGCCATTCTTCCAGGGATACCGTCCGCAATTTTATTTCCGTACAACGGATGTGACAGGCGCGGTTGAATTACCTGCGGGCACTGAAATGGTGATGCCGGGGGATAATGTATCGGTAACGGTCAGCCTGATTGCCCCGATTGCGATGGAAGAAGGGCTGCGCTTTGCGATACGTGAAGGTGGTCGTACCGTCGGTGCCGGTGTTGTGGCTAAGGTGATTGAGTAATAGCGTATGCATTAAAAGGTATTTTTGTTGTACAATTGCAAATTAACTTGCTATTGCTAAAACGATAGCTACTGGAAATAAAATAAACAATATGAAAAGTCAGAATATTCGTATCCGATTGAAAGCATTTGATTATCGCCTGATTGATCAGTCTGCGTCGCGTATTGTAGATACGGCAAAGCGTACAGGGGCGGTGGTGAAGGGTCCTATTCCGTTGCCAACTAAAATTGAGCGGTATGACGTCTTGCGTTCTCCGCATGTTAATAAGACCTCTCGCGATCAATTTGAGATTAGAACGCATTTGCGCATGATGGACATTGTTGATCCGACAGAAAAAACTGTTGATGCGCTGATGAAGTTGGATTTGCCTGCGGGTGTGGATGTGGTTATTAAATTGCAGTAACTGTAGTGATTGGATCGGTTGACCAATTGTAGTCAACCCCTTAAGAAGGATATAAAATGAGCTTAGGACTTGTTGGTCGAAAGATTGGCATGACCCGTATTTTTACCGACGATGGAGCGTCATTGCCGGTGACAGTGCTGGATGTGTCCAATAACCGTATTTCTCAGATCAAAACTCAAGCATCGGATGGCTATAGTGCAGTTCAGGTTGCGTTCGGCGTGCGACGTGCAAGCCGCGTAACGAAGGCGGCTGCGGGCCATTACGCAAAGGCTGGCGTGACGGCTGGTAGTGTACAAAAAGAATTTACTGTTACTTCTGATGAGCTCGCTGGCCTTCAGGTTGGGGGAGTGCTTGGCGTTGATTTGTTCAAGGTTGGGCAGAAAGTGGATGTGACAGGCGTTACCATCGGTAAAGGGTATAGTGGTGTGATTAAGCGGCATCACTTCGCTTCGGGTCGTGCCACGCATGGTAACTCAAAGTCCCACAGTGTTCCTGGTTCAATCGGTATGGCGCAAGATCCGGGTCGAGTGTTTCCAGGTAAGCGTATGTCCGGGCATCTTGGTGATGTTCGGAGAACCGTTCAAAATTTGAAAATAATCCGTATTGATGCTGATAGGCAGCTGTTGCTGGTGATGGGTGCCGTTCCCGGTTCAAAGGGTGGGGATGTTATTGTGCGTCCCGCAGTGAAGGTGGTGGCATAATGGAACTTAAAGTTATTGATGGGAATGGTCAGGCGAGCACTAGTGTCTCGGTGTCAGATGATTTATTTGGTCGTGATTATAACGAGGCTTTGATTCATCAAGTGGTGGTTGCGTATCAGGCTAACGCGCGTTCTGGGAATAGTAAGCAGAAGGGGCGCAGTGAGATTGCTAAAAGTACACGTAAGCCATGGGCCCAAAAGGGGACGGGTCGTGCGCGCGCAGGTATGGCGTCGAGTTCTCTGTGGCGGGGCGGTGGAAAAATCTTTCCGAATAGTCCTGACGAAAACTATACGCAAAAGGTTAATCGAAAGATGTATCGCGCTGGATTGGCGTCTGTTTATTCTCAGTTGGTGCGTGACGACCGTTTGACGGTTGTAGATGGGTTGAGGCTTGAGGCGCCTAAGACAAGATTGCTGGCAAAAAAATTGCTTGATATGGGTTTTGATTCTGGTCGAGTGTTGATTATCGTTAATGATCTTGATGACAATTTGTATTTGTCGTCGCGTAATCTTCCAAATGTTCTTGTTTTGGAGGTGCATCAGGCTGATCCAGTTAGTCTGGTGCATTTTCCTAGGGTGCTTGTAACGCTTGATGCAATGAAGAAAATTGAGGAGATGCTGGCATGAGTAATCAGAAATTCAGCCATGAGCGTTTGATGACCGTGTTGCAGGCTCCGCAAATTTCAGAAAAGGCTACGTACATAGCAGAGAAGAGTGGGCAGGTAATATTTCGTGTTGATTCAAGTGCGACTAAGCCGGAGATTAAAGCTGCTGTCGAGTTGATGTTCAAGGTGAATGTTGAGAGCGTTCAGGTGGCCCTTGTTAAGGGTAAGAAAAAACGATTCGGCAGATACATGGGGCGGCGTAAGGATTGGAAGAAGGCATATGTGTGTCTTGCGTCCGGACAGAATATCAATTTTTCTGAGAGTGAGCAGGGGTAAATTATGGCACTGATAAAACTGAAACCGAGCTCACCTGGGCGGCGTGCTGTTGTTAGAGTTGTGAATGGGGATTTGTATAAGGGTAAACCGCACTCTCCATTGCTGGAAAAGAAAAATAGAACGGCTGGCCGTAATCATAATGGGCATATTACCGTTCGACATATGGGTGGCGGTCACAAGAAAAATTATCGCGTCGTTGATTTTCGTCGGGATAAAGATGGGGTTCCGGCCACTGTTGAGCGTTTGGAGTATGATCCGAATCGTAGTGCGCATGTTGCGCTTCTGTGCTACGTCGATGGTGAGCGTCGATATATTATTGCGCCTAAGGGTGTGTCGGCAGGTGCGCAGCTGGTGAGTGGTTCGGAGGCTCCGATTAAAGCAGGAAATGCTTTGCCTTTACGAAATATTCCGGTTGGGTCGACTATACATTGTATTGAAATGATGCCGGGTAAGGGGGCGCAGTTAGCTCGTTCGGCAGGAGCGTCGGTGCAGCTATTGGCGCGTGAAGGGGGATATGCGCAGTTGCGTTTACGTTCCGGTGAGATTCGCAAGGTTCACGTGGATTGTAAGGCCACAATAGGTGAGGTTGGTAATGCTGAACATAGCTTACGGTCTATTGGGAAGGCCGGTGCGATGCGTTGGCGCGGGGTGCGTCCGACTGTGCGTGGTGTGGCGATGAATCCGATCGATCACCCGCATGGAGGTGGTGAGGGTAAAACTGCTGCTGGTCGTAATCCGGTCAGTCCATGGGGTGTGCCGGCAAAGGGTTATCGCACACGGCGCAACAAGCGCACAAGCGGCATGATAGTTCGCCGTCGCTTCCAAGCTTAAGGGGTAAAATATGGCACGTTCCGTAAAAAAAGGTCCATTTGTTGATGTTTGCTTGGTAAAAAAAGTTGAGGCTGTGCGCGCCAGTAACGATAAGCGTCCAGTTAAAACATGGTCGCGTCGTTCTACAGTGTTGCCTGAATTTGTGGGCTTAACTATAGCCGTACATAACGGCAAGCAACATATCCCTGTGTATATTTCTGAGAATATGGTGGGTCACAAGCTGGGTGAGTTTTCGCTGACCCGTACATTCAAAGGACATGCTGCCGACAAAAAAGCAGTTGTGAAGAAAAAATAAGGAGGCATGATGAACACAATCGCAGTTGTAAAGGGAGTTCGTCTGTCGGCTCAGAAAGGTAGATTGGTGGCTGATCAGATTCGTGGTTTGTCGGTTAGTAAGGCGCTAAATATACTTGCTTATAGTCAAAAAAAAGCGGCTTCAGTAATCATGAAAGGTTTGGAGTCAGTAATTGCCAATGCTGAACATAATGATGGTGCTGATATTGATGAGTTGAAGGTTGCTTCTATTTATGTGGATAAGGGTGCTTCTTTAAAAAGAACCTCTGCTCGCGCTAAGGGTCGGGGCAATAGCATTGAGAAGCAGACCTGTCACATTACGATTATCGTCGGGAGTTAAAGAAGATATGGGACAGAAAATTCATCCAATCGGTTTTCGATTGAGTGTTCAGAAAAACTGGACTTCGAAGTGGTATGCGAACAGCAAAAACTTTTCTGGGATGCTTCTTAAGGATATTGAAGTTCGCGATTTCCTGAAGAAGAAGCTTTTTGGGGCTGGTATATCGAAGATTGTTGTTGAGCGGCCGGCAAAGAATGCAAAAATTACGATTTATACAGCTCGTCCTGGTGTCGTAATTGGCAAGAAGGGTGAGGACATTGAGGCTTTACGAACTGAGTTGAGAAATCGTATGGGCTTGCCGGATGTCGCCTTGAATATTGAAGAGGTGCGGAAGCCTGAAATTGATGCGCAGCTGATTGCTGAGAGTATTACTTCGCAGCTCGAAAAGCGAATCATGTTTCGCCGTGCGATGAAGCGAGCCATGCAGAATGCGATGCGCTTAGGTGCTCAGGGTATTAAAATAATGAGTGCTGGCCGTCTTAATGGGATCGAGATTGCACGTACAGAATGGTATCGTGAAGGCCGTGTTCCATTGCATACATTGCGTGCGAATGTTGACTATGGTACCGCAGAGGCTAAAACGACATACGGCATTATTGGTGTAAAGGTTTGGGTTTATAAAGGTGATCATGCTGGTGTCGACGAGGTGGTTGTGCCGGTAGCGTCTGAGCCTGAGAAAAAAGTAAGAAAGTCGGGGGCAAAACATGCTGCAGCCAGCTAGAAGAAAGTATCGCAAGGAGCAAAAAGGTCGTAATACCGGTATTGCGACGCGCGGCAATAAAGTTAGCTTTGGAGAGTTTGGTCTTAAGGCTGTTGCTCGTGGGCGATTAACGGCTCGTCAGATTGAGGCTGCTCGTCGCGCAATGACCAGATACATTAAGCGCGGTGGACGAATCTGGATTCGCATTTTCCCGGATAAGCCGATATCACAAAAACCGGCTGAAGTTCGTATGGGTAATGGTAAGGGTAGTCCTGAGTACTATGTTGCTGAGATACAGCCTGGGAAGATGTTGTACGAGATGGATGGCGTGGAAGAGGTAGTGGCGCGTGAGGCGTTTAGGTTGGCGTCGGCTAAGCTGCCTATTGCTACTACATTCGTAATTAGACAGGTAGGGGCATAATTATGAAGGCGATTGAATTAAGAACGAAGTCAGTTGATGAGTTGGGGCAGGAGCTACTTGGCTTGGCTAAGGCTCAGTTTGGTTTGCGTATGCAAATAGCCACGCAGCAATTGACAAATAATAGCCAGCTTCGTAAGGTGCGTCGTGATATTGCTCGGGTAAAAACCGTATTGACAGAAAAGGGTGTTCGGTAATGAGCTCAGTAAATTTAAAGCGTACACTAACCGGTACGGTTGTGAGTGATAAAATGGACAAGACGGTTACCGTGCTTGTTGAGCGAAAAATTAAGCATTCGTTGTTGGGTAAGGTTTTGCGTGTATCAAAAAAATATCATGCGCATGATGAAAATAATGAATTTCATCAGGGTGATTTGGTTTTTATTGAGGAGTGCCGTCCCTTATCTAAAACTAAGAGTTGGCGAGTGACGAAGCGTGTTGAAAGATCGCAGACTGCTTAGTGGAAGATATCTCTGAATCTGGGCGTACCTAGATTAAGATTTAAGCAGAATAAGTGGATTTATTGCTTGTGTTATTGGGCAATAATGCATATAATGTTTAGCTTCGTTTCATCGCTGCATTGGTTTGCAGCGTCTAACCCAAACGGGTTCCAAGACTGGCCGCAACTAGTGCGGATAAAGTTGGAGGTTAATTTATGATACAAATGCAATCTGTTTTAAATGTGGCTGACAATACTGGTGCTCGATCGGTTATGTGCATTAAGGTGTTGGGTGGGTCAAAGCGCCGCTATGCATCTATTGGTGATGTTATTAAGGTAAGTATTCGTGACGCGGCACCTCGTTCAAGGGTTAAAAAAGGTGAGGTGTATAGCGCTGTTGTGGTGCGGACTGCCAAAGGTGTTCGTCGTCCGGATGGTTCGTTAATACGGTTCGATGGGAATGCAGCGGTTTTGTTGAATTCCAAGCTTGAGCCGATTGGTACCAGAATTTTTGGCCCGGTTACGCGTGAGTTGCGTACTGAGCAATTTATGAAAATTGTATCGCTTGCGCCAGAGGTTTTGTAAGTTGAACAAAATAGTGAATGCGACGATAAACGCGGTCTAAGGAAGAGTCATGCGCAAGATAAAAAAAGATGATGATGTGATTGTCATTGCGGGTAAGGACAAGGGTGGTCGTGGCAAGGTGTTGCGTGTGCTGGGCGATCGTTTGCTGGTGAGTGGTGTTAATATGGTTAAAAAGGGTCAGAAGCCAAACCCGGTCAAGGGTACGACGGGTGGGATTGTGGCTGTGGAAATGTCGATTCATTCGTCTAATGTTGCTATTTACAATTCGACGTCAAATAAGGCTGATCGTGTTGGTGTCAAGATTTTGGAAGATGGTCGCAAGATGCGTGTCTTCAAATCGAGTGGCGAAGTGATTGACGCGTAATAGGAGGAGTAGCATGGCTCGACTATATGATTTTTATAAGGCTGCGGTGGCGCCTGAGTTGATGAAGCGGTTTGGCTATAAATCTATTATGGAAGTGCCGCGTATAGAGAAGATCACCCTTAATATGGGGGTTGGTGAGGCGGTGGCTGACAAAAAGGTTATGGAGCACGCTGTCGGCGATATGCAAAAAATATCTGGGCAGAAACCGGTGGTGACCAAGTCAAAGAAGTCCATTGCGGGCTTTAAGATTCGTGAAGGTTATCCTGTTGGGTGTAAAGTAACATTGCGGAAGGCGCGCATGTACGAATTTTTGGATCGATTGGTTACTGTGGCCATTCCGCGTATCCGTGATTTCCGTGGTATTTCGGGTAAGTCTTTTGATGGTCGTGGTAATTATAATATGGGCATCAAAGAGCAAATTATCTTTCCTGAAATTGAGTATGACAAAATTGATGTGTTGCGGGGAATGAATATAACTATTACAACTAGTGCGAAGACCGATGAAGAAGCGCGGGCGCTCCTATTGGCCTTCAAATTTCCATTGAAGAACTGAGGGGAAAAATGGCTAAGGCGTCTGTCATTAATCGTGAACAAAAGCGTCGCGATACTGTAAAAAAATTTGCTGCAAAGCGTGCTGAGCTCATATCAATAGTTACTAATTCAAAGTTGAGCGATGAGGAGCGCTATGTTGCGCGCCAGAAACTTCAGTCACTTCCGAGAAATTCTAGTCCGGTCAGATTGAGAAATCGTTGCTCACTAACTGGTCGTCCACGTGGTGTCTTTAGTAAATTTGGTTTGGGTCGTATCAAGTTGCGTGAATTTGTTATGCGTGGCGAGGTTCCGGGTGTAATCAAGGCAAGCTGGTAGGGGTAAATTTATGAGTATGAGTGATCCGATTTCCGACATGCTGACGCGTATTAGAAATGCGCAGATGGCGGAGAAAGTAAATGTAAGGATGCCTTCTTCCAAGCTAAAGGTGGCTATTGCTAAGGTTTTGAAAGATGAGGGTTATGTTGATGGGTATGCCGTGTCAGAAATAGATGGCAAGCCGACTTTGGAGATCGGGTTGAAGTATTATGCTGGTCGCCCGGTGATTGAGAAGATTCAGCGCGTAAGTCGTCCTGGTTTGCGGATGTATAGGGGATGTGGCGACATACCTACTGTAATGAATGGGTTGGGTATTGCGATTGTGTCAACCTCAAAGGGATTAATGACTGACCGCAAGGCGCGTGCCAATGGGATTGGTGGCGAAGTTTTGTGTATAGTCGCGTAGCGGGGTAATTATGTCTAGAGTTGCTAAAAATCCTATAGCATTGCCTGCAGGCGTTGACGTAACGCTGGTTGCCAATGAGGTTTCTGTTAAGGGCCCGTTGGGGGTTATGAAGCATGTGTTGGGTGATGGTGTGGTTGTAAAGCGAGAAGGTGAGGAGTTGCTGTGCGGAGTCGCAAATGACTCTGCGAGTGCGGATGCTATGTCCGGTACAACTCGTGCGTTGATTGCTAATATGGTGCGGGGAGTAACCAGTGGTTTTGAGCGTAAGTTAACGTTGGTTGGTGTTGGTTATCGAGCTCAGGCTGCGGGTGATACTTTAAACCTGACGCTTGGATTCTCTCATCCTGTG
>JBIIMQ010000014.1:0-23513 GCA_044337935.1 Candidatus Nitrotoga sp. | reverse complement strand
GTTACTTAAACCAAATAGCCTCCACGAAACCCGGGGCGATTCAGTTTCAACGGCGGCCTGATAGCGATAGAAGGTATCGCGTGAAAAGCCCATCACCTTGCAAGCGCGGGATACGTTGCCAAGTTCGGCAGCCAGATTCAGCAAGCCTACCTTGTGTTTGATAACGTTCTGTTGAAAACTACTCATGGGGTTACTCCTTTGCGCTTACGCGCTTTGGTTGATAAAGATTCGCACCTCTATCAAACCGGGTAACCCCACCCTTTGGCAAGACCTTACTGTCAGATTAAGTCTGAACTACTACAGATAAGTATTCCCTTCAGAGGGAGACTAATTCTATTACTTGCATATAAGGTTTCAAAGAATGTGACTACGCGCTCGAAGTCTGGATTCTTGATTCCAGCCGCAATATATATGTTTCGGACAGCAATACATAGATAGTCGATGTCGTCCATCATGCATGCTTGGAACAAGTCTTTGAGAAATTGGTTATTTACAACAGCCCTGCCTGCTTCTACTTCTAAAACAAAGCGCCCTTCTATATGGTGAGCATCCGCTTCAAATGCTTTTGCAACACGTCCGTTGTTACCATATAAAACTGGCACAGTAACTTTATCAATTTTCTTTTTTCCGGTTTCTACCATAAAACCAATGGCAGATAAATGCGGCTCTACGTGTGCAAGAACATCATTGCTGTTTAGCGTATTATTTTCGGATGAAATCAACGCATCAACCGCCGAAAAACCATGAACAATCGACAAAGATAACTCTGTTGGTTTTGAAGATCTTGGAAAATAGGCCCAATTGGTCACGTTATATATTCCTATTGTGCACCATGTTTGCGCCTAATATAAAAAATGCCGACAACGGTACTTGTAAGATGCATAAACTGGCGCTGATCTCGAACGCATCATATAACTAGGCCTTGCTATAAATATCCGCCCCCTGCTTCACGAATTCCACTGCTTTTTGTTCCATTCCTTTTTGAAGGGCGGATTGTTCGTCTACGCCTTGAGTGGCGGCATAGTCTCGTACTTCCTGCGAGATTTTCATCGAACAGAAATGAGGGCCGCACATGGAGCAGAAATGCGCGACTTTGGCGGAATCCTTGGGTAGCGTTTCGTCATGGAATTCGCGCGCTTTGTCAGGATCGAGGCCAAGATTGAATTGATCTTCCCAGCGGAATTCAAAGCGTGCCTTGGATAGCGCGTTGTCGCGAATCTGTGCGCCGGGATGGCCCTTGGCGAGGTCGGCAGCATGCGCCGCGAGCTTGTAGGTGATGACGCCTTCTTTAACATCAGCTTTATTTGGCAAGCCGAGGTGTTCTTTTGGTGTTACGTAGCACAGCATTGCAGTGCCGTACCAGCCGATCATTGCCGCGCCGATACCGGAGGTGATGTGGTCGTAACCCGGTGCAATGTCTGTTGTAAGCGGCCCCAGTGTGTAGAACGGTGCTTCATGGCATTGTTCCAGTTGCAGATCCATGTTCTCTTTGATCAGGTGCATGGGTACATGGCCGGGGCCTTCGATCATCACCTGTACATCATGTTTCCATGCAATTTTGGTGAGTTCACCGAGCGTTTTTAATTCGCCCAGTTGCGCTTCGTCATTGGCATCAAAGATCGAGCCGGGACGCAGGCCATCGCCGAGACTAAAGCTGACGTCATAAGCCTTCATGATCTCGCAGATGTCTTCGAAATGTTCGTACAGGAACGATTCTTTATGATGGGCCAAACACCATTTGGCCATGATCGAACCGCCGCGCGATACGATGCCTGTCATGCGGTTGGCCGTTAGGGGCACGTAGCGCAGCAACACGCCGGCATGAATCGTAAAGTAATCGACGCCTTGCTCGGCTTGTTCAATCAGCGTGTCGCGGAAAATTTCCCAAGTCAGGTCTTCGGCTTTGCCGTTAACTTTCTCCAGTGCCTGGTAAATGGGCACTGTGCCGATCGGCACCGGAGAATTGCGAATAATCCATTCACGCGTTTCGTGGATGTGCTTGCCGGTGGAGAGATCCATTACGTTGTCGGCACCCCAGCGAATCGCCCAGGTCAGTTTTTCAACTTCTTCGCCGATGCTGGAAGTGACAGCTGAGTTGCCGATGTTGGCATTAATTTTTACTAGGAAATTGCGGCCGATAATCATCGGCTCTACTTCGGGATGATTGATATTGGCGGGAATAATGGCGCGGCCACGGGCGATTTCATCGCGTACGAACTCAGGCGTAATTTCGGCTGGAATGCTGGCGCCGAAAGATTGGCCGGGATGCTGGCGGCCCATTAAATTGGCCAATTTATTTCCCAGCGGACCGGATGCTTTTAATTCTTCGATATACTCTTTGCGACGCATGTTTTCGCGGATCGCAACAAATTCCATCTCCGGCGTTATGATGCCCTGGCGAGCGTAGTGCATTTGCGACACGTTTGCGCCTGCTTTTGCGCGGCGCGGTTTGCGGAGCAGGTTAAAACGTAATTCGGCCAACTCGGGATCATGCAGGCGTGCGGTGCCATATTGCGACGACGGTCCGGATAATTCTTCGGTGTCGTTACGTTCGAGAATCCACGGCATGCGTGGGGTTGGCAGGCCGGAGCGGATGTCTATTTTTGCAGTCGGGTCGGTGTAAGGGCCGGAGCAGTCATACACATAGATGGGCGGATTTTTTTCCGCATTTATGCTTGCCGGTGTATCGGATTGCGAGATCTCGCGCATCGGCACTTGAATGTCGGGGCGTGATCCCGCAACATAAATTTTGCGTGAATTGGGTAAAGGCTGCACTGCTGCTTCATCAACGTGGGCAGCTTGGCTTAAAAACTTAGGATGGGCATTCATGGTGGGTTGCTCCAAAAAAGCAAGGAGCATCATAGTAATAACTGACGCTTCCCTACGACGGCATTATCCGTACAGGTTCAAAGGGTATTTCTCACCTCGTCGCACCTGTGACGAGGACCCCTACGTAGCCGTTTAAATTACTGTAAATGGGAAGGGAAAGCAAGCCAGCGACAGCCCGAGTTCTCCCCGCCAGTGTTCTCTCTAATTCGAAGGGGGAAAATGGGGATATTGTTCAGCATTGCTCCAATAGTTTATGCGACCAGCCGGGCGATTAACGATACGTCGGCAACACCTGTTACCGGCAGGCCATGAGCAGACTGGAATTGTTTAATGAGTTGCTGTGATGTTTGGCCGAATATTCCGTCCGCTTTAACGTTTACACCTTGGTCTGACAGTCCAAGCTGGAGCAGGCGCACATCCAGCCCACGTTGCAGAGGCGATTGCAGAGCCAACGAACGAGTTCCGGGCTGCGGGCCATCGTAGCAACCGCGCGGAGTGGCTGAAAGCGTAACGTTGGAAATTTCCTGTTCGCGTACAACCAGTGGTAGCTCCAGTCCCCAGTAGCCCTGATCAATCAGGCGTTGAAATGTGTCCATGCGATAGACGGTGGCGCGTAAATCAGCGCGGGTGCTGCCGGCCAGCCAGGCGCGACGGGTAGCAATGTATGCGGAAATCCATGCTTGCTCGCCGATGCTGGCAATATTGCCAGCCTGTTGAGTGGTGCGGTCACTCATTAATTTCCATGAGCCATGGATGAAACTGTCGTATACCACTGCGACGCCAAGCGGACTTGTTATTTTCAGGCGATCAGCAGTTCGAGCGGCTGGCTGCCAATAGGCTTCGTCAAAAAATGAATCCTGTGTATCGCGCATAACATTGTCGTCGGCGCTGGCACGCAGCAGGTTATGCAGTTTCAATTCGTTATCCAGCGTCAGATCGCGTGCCGCAAAACGCGGTAGATATGATGCCAAACGGTTGCCAAAGCGGGCTCCCGGGTTGGCGCAATAACGTTGCAGTAATTCGCCCAGATTACCTGAGCCCAGTGTGGTTTGTGATTTGCCGAAGGTGAGATGTCCGGTGTCACCGGCAAGTAGTGTTACCTGCCCGTAGTTACCCAGTGTTTCGCCGGTTTCAAAGATATTTACAAGGGCTTCGGCGGTCTTCTTTTGCGTTGCTGTCAACATAAGTGTAGCTCCGTAATTTTTAAATGGGTTTTGTTGCTGTTGCCGACATTAAATACATCATCTCGAATTTACACGTCAAATGCGATGTCCCCTTCATCCACCAAATCTCCCACGTTGATATTTTTGAAATCGAACAGTTTGTTGTCCATCAAATGCGAGGGTTTAACATTCTGCATGGCGGTGAAAATGGATTGGCTGCGGCCGGGGTATTGGCGCTCCCATGCAGCCAACATTTCTTTGATGTTCTGGCGTTGCAGGTTTTCCTGTGCGCCGCACAGATTGCAAGGAATGATGGGAAATTTCAGGGTGCGGGCAAAACTGGCAATATCCTTTTCCGCGCAATAGGCCAGAGGTCGAATCACCACGTGGTCGCCTTTGTCTGTAACCAGTTTCGGTGGCATTGCTTTAAGTTTTCCGCCGAAGAATATATTCAAGAACAAGGTCTCTATCATGTCGTCGCGGTGGTGTCCCAGCGCGATTTTGTTTGCTCCCAGTTCTCCGGCTACGCGATAAATAATGCCGCGACGCAAGCGTGAGCAGAGAGAGCAGGTGGTTTTCCCTTCCGGAATTTTTTCCTTGACGATGGAGTAGGTGTCCTGTGTTTCAATGCGGTACTCGATGCCAATGGATTTGAAATAATCCGGCAGGACGTGCTCCGGGAATCCGGGCTGTTTTTGATCCAGATTCATGGCGATCAGGCGAAAATCAATCGGTGCGCGTTTTTGCAGCGTGCGCAAAATTTCAAGCAAAGTGTAAGAATCCTTGCCGCCGGACATGCACACCATGATGGTGTCACCTTCCTCGATCATGTTGAAGTCGCCGATAGCGCGACCAACTTGCTGTTCCAGTCGACCGCGCAGGCGGTTAAAGTTACCGGAGAGATGCTCAAAATGGATAGGTTGTGTAATGGCGTTCATGTTTGTTCGGTTAAAGGTTAATGCTGCGTCCGCCATCCACCGCAATAATTTGTCCGGTAATGTAGGGGGCATCATTCAATAAAAAATTCACGGTGCGGGCGATGTCGTCCGGCTCACCTTCACGTTTAAGCAAAGTGTGTGCGATGATTTTCCGCCGCCGTGTCTCATCGCCCCATTCCGCACTTTCAGGCCACATAATGACGCCGGGGGCAATGCCATTGACGCGAACCTGCGGGGCCATCTCCTGTGCCAGCGCGCGCGTGAGCGCTGATAATCCGCTTTTTGCTATGTTGTATAACAGATGGCCGTGCATGGGGCGTTCGGCATGAATGTCGACAATGTTAACAATGGCGCCATGGTTGCGGCGCAACTCTTTTTCGGCTGCTTGCGCAAGCAGTAGCGGGGCTTTCAGGTTGGTGCCGATGAGGTCGTTCCAATTTTGTTCGTTCACATCACCCAGAGATGTTGCAAAAAAACTGGAGGCATTGTTAACCAGTGCATCCAGCCGGCCAAAGTGACTGATGGTTGTTTCTATCAGCCGAAGCAGGGCTTGCGGATCCAGTAGGTCGGCCTGAATATGTAGGGCAGAGCCGGGCCGTTTGTCGAGCAGCTCGGATTGCAAGGACAGAGCATCCTGTGTGGAAGAGCGGTAGTGCAGCGCGATGCTCGCTCCGGTTGCGTGCAACTTGCGACAGATCGCCGCTCCCACGCGCCTTGCTCCTCCCGTCACTAATACTACTTTACCTTGCATGGTGCTCTCCACTAAACTTGCGGGTTGTAATTTAACACATCCTCATTACTCAATCATGCCTTCACTGCCCTTGCCATCCCCTGAAGCTCAGGTGCACAGCGATAAATTGCGGGATCTGATTCTTCAGGATATTGCGCGGCAAGGGGGATGGATCTCTTTTTCGCGCTTTATGGAGCTGGCGTTATATGCGCCGGGAATGGGTTATTACAGTGCCGGAGCACGTAAATTTGGTGAGGCCGGGGATTTTGTTACCGCGCCGGAAATTTCTTCCTTGTTTGGCCGCACGTTGGCGCGGCAATTGGTTGAAATTATGGCGCACAGCGCCCCGTATGTTATTGAGCTCGGCGCGGGTAGCGGTAAGCTGGCTGTTGATATATTGGGCGAATTGGAACAGCTGAATAGTCTGCCCGAACGCTACGATATTCTCGAAGTCAGCGCCGACCTGCGTGAGCGGCAACAAGCATTATTACAAGCGCATTTGCCCCATCTGATTGATCGTGTGCATTGGCTGGATTCCCCGCCGGATAATATTTCCGGGGTGTTGGTTGCCAATGAAGTGCTGGATGCGTTGCCGGTACATTTGGTGCGCTGGGCAGGCGAGGATATTTTTGAACGCGGCGTGGCGAGCAATGAGGAAAGTTTTGTGTGGCAGGAACGTCCGCTGGAAAGCCCAATGCTGCTTGAGATTGCCCGGCAGATTGAGGTGCCTGATGATACGCTCAGTGAGGTGTCGCTTGCCGCACGCGGCTTGGTCGGCAGCTTGAGCGAACGTTTGCGTCAGGGCGCGCTGTTTTTTATTGATTATGGTTTTGGTGCGCGCGAGTATTATCATCCGCAGCGTACACAAGGGACGCTCATGTGCCACTATCGGCATCATGCACATGATGATCCGTTTTTTCTTCCCGGATTGCAGGATATTACCGCGCATGTGGATTTTACTGCCGTGGCAGAAGCGGCTATTGACGCAGGGTTGAGCTTGTATGGGTATACGACGCAAGCTTGTTTTTTGATTAACGCTGGCGTGACCAGTTTGCTGGCAGAAGCGGATTCTGAAAATATTCGCGATTATCTGCCCCTGTCGTCACAGCTGCAAAAGTTGACCAGTCCTGCCGAAATGGGCGAATTATTTAAAGTGATTGCGTTGGGCAAGGGCATTGGCACGCCGCTATGCGGGTTTGTGTCGGGCGACAAATCACGTTTATTATGAAGGGCGCTTCCGGGAAGTTTATATCGGATCGACGCGCCCGGTAGAATGTTGGGTGGATAATTAACGGGGGAATTTGCTCATTTTGATTTTTTGGAGCCCACATGTTTTATTACGTGTGGAGACTTTGGGCCTATACTGCACCGGATCTATATTGCACTTGAATAATTTTTGTAAGACATAATGATGAAGCCACATTATCTGTTGATTCTCTTGTGTGCTGGGTATATTAGCTGGGTACAGGCGGAAATATATAAAAAAGTCGATGCTGATGGGCATGTGACTTATTCCAGTACACCTTCAAAAGGCGCAAAAAAAATTGATTTTGGATCGCTAAGCGTTGTGTCGTCGCCAGCCCATTCGCATAACAATGCGGAGCCTTTGGACTCTCCCAAAAATGTGACACATTCCGATTCGTTTAAGGTGGATCCGGCTACACAGAAAAACCGCGATAATTTGCGGCGCAAAATACTTGAAGAGGAATTGTCCACGGAACAAAAATTGGCTGAAGAAGCCCGCCGGAATTTGACGCATGGAAAAGAGCATCCGGAAGCTTTCATGGACAAAGAGGGTAAGGGCAATCGGAATGCAGCCAAATATGAAGAAAACTTAAAAGCCTTGCAATGGCAAGTGACGCTGCACGAGAAGAATGTTACAGCGCTCAAGACTGAGTTGCTCAAGCTTAAGTAATGATCATCCGGTTCTGGATAAGCCTGTTAAAAATTATGTCGTCGCGCCGATCAAAAGCTTAGCCGGTTTCGCATAACGGACAATTCGGGCTGTGCCAAATAAATCAGTTCGCGTTGAGATTGTCGAGACATACCACCGTAACCCAATAAATTATAAATGGTTTTGATAGGCTCAGCCCGAGCGGAGGAGACTGTTCAGGATCGCTTTATTTTTTGGCGGCCGATTTTTTTGAAGTGCTTGCTTTTTTCGGAGCTGTTGTTTCTTTCTTGGGGGCCGCTGTTTTTTTCGGTGCACTTGCTTTTTTTGAAGCCGCCGTCTTTTTCGGAGCAGCCGATTTCTTAGGCGTGTCTGTCTTTTTTTGGGTGGTTGTTTTCTTCTTGGCGGCTGATTTCTTTGCGGCAGGTCCTTTCGCCACACGTTCTGCCAGTAATGACAAGCCTTCCTGCAAGGTTACCTCTTCCGGGGACAGATCTTTGGGCAGCGTGGCATTAATTTTTCCGTGCCGCACGTAGGGGCCATAACGGCCATTGCACACCTCTACCGGTTTTTGGTCATCCGGATGCACTCCCAGCTCCCGTAACACGGTATTGGAAGTTCTTGCTTCCGCCAATAAGGCGACTGCACGTTCCAATTGTATGGTGAAAACACTATCACTCTTGGGAATGGATTTGAATTTTCCGTCATGCCCGATATACGGGCCGAAGCGTCCAATGTTGACGATAACTTTTTTCCCGCTTTCGGGGTGAAGTCCCAACTCCTTGGGAAGTTGCAGCAACTGTATGGCAGCGGCAAGGTCTGCACTGTCCGGAGGTAATTCCTTCGGCCAAGAGATGCGCTTTGGCTTTGTTTTGGAGCCCGTCTCTACCTCACCGAGTTGTACGTAGTAGCCATAAGGGCCGCGCAATAATAATACCGGCAGGCCGCTGACCGGATCATTTCCCAGTTCTCTGCGTGCTTCCCCGGTGTCGGCTTCGGTTGTAAGGTTGCGTGTGTAGTCGCATTCCGGATAAGCGGTGCAGCCGATAAAGTTGCCGCGTTTGCCCAAGCGGGTTGCCAATGGTTTGCCGCACTTGGGGCAGGCTTCGTCGATTAGTTCCTGTGTAACATCTTTGCGCTCAATATTTTTTTTATCTTGTATAAGCGCAACGAAGGGATGCCAGAAATCGTTCAGTACTGGTATCCAGTCACGTTTGCCATCAGAAATTTCATCCAACTCATCTTCCATTTGTGCGGTAAATCCGTAATCGACATAGCGCGTAAAATGTTCCGTGAGGAAACGGGTTACAACACGGCCGACATCGGTTGGCTTGAACCGTTTTTTATCCAGAATGGCATATTCACGAGCCTGCAGCGTGGAAATGATGCTGGCGTAAGTTGACGGGCGACCGATGCCATGTTCTTCCAGCGTTTTAACCAGACTGGCTTCGGAAAATCGTGGTGGAGGTTGGGTAAAATGTTGTTCGCCATAGAGCTTGTCAAGCGGAATGGTTTCTCCATTTTCCAAGGGGGGGAGTTTTTTATTTTCCTCTTCTTCGCTGTCATCCGTACTTTCTTGATAAACGGCAATAAATCCTGGAAAAACAAGAGTTTGTCCGCTAGCGCGAAACAGGGTGTCATCTCCGCCGAGGCGAATATCAAGGCTGACCGTATCAAAACGTGCGGGGGCCATTTGGCTGGCAAGCGTGCGCTTCCAGATTATTTCATAGAGCCGAGCCTGATCAATTGTAAGGTATGTCTGCACGCTCTCCGGGATTCGGGTAATTGAGGTTGGCCGAATCGCTTCATGCGCCTCCTGTGCATTTTTGGCTTTGCTTTTGTAGACCGGCGCAGTTTTAGGCAAATAGTCAGAGGCAAATTGTGCGGTAATATAATTTCGGATTTCCTGCTGGGCTTCCTGTGCCAGTGTGACAGAGTCGGTGCGCATATAAGTAATCAGCCCCACAGTTTGACCGCCGATGTCGATCCCTTCGTAAAGTTGTTGGGCGATACGCATAGTACGATCGGTGGATAAGCCTAATTTGCGTGCTGCCTCTTGTTGCAGTGTAGAGGTGGTGAATGGGGCGGCGGCATGGCGCTGCTTGGCTTTCTTTTCTACACGCACCACGCGTGGTGGTAATTTTGCCGCGTTGATGTTGTCGAATATTTTTTTGTATTCCGCCTCGCTGGAAATATCCAGTTGCTCCAGTTTTTTCCCTTGGTATTGAAAAAGTTTGGCGGTGAACGGTTGGCTATTTTTCTGGCTGTCGAGATGTACAGTCCAATATTCCCGCGAACGAAATGCTTCGATTTCCAATTCGCGTTCCACGATCAGACGCAGCGCCGGGCTTTGTACACGTCCGGCAGAAAGTCCGGGGCGTACTTTGCGCCAGAGCAGCGGCGAGAGGTTGAACCCTACCAGATAATCCAGCGCACGCCGCGCTTGTTGCGCATTGACCAAGGGAATGGAAATTTCACGCGGATTGGCTACCGCTTCGCGCACGGCAGATTGGGTGATCTCGTAAAATACCACGCGCTGCATGGATTTCTTTTTCAAATTGCGCTTGCTTTTGAGGAGCTCGGCGACATGCCAGGCAATGGCTTCTCCTTCACGATCCGGGTCGGGCGCCAGATAGATATGGTCAGCTTGGGCAGCCGCTTTGGCGATGGCATCCACATGTTTACTATTTCGTGCAATGGTTTCATATTGCATGGCGAAATCATGTTCGGTATCGATCGCCCCCGATTTGGGTATCAGGTCGCGCACGTGTCCGTAGGTCGCCAATATTTCAAAGTCTTTCCCCAGATATTTTTTTAGGGTGACGGCTTTGGCCGGGGATTCAACGATTAGTAGATTACTCGCCATGGTGGTATTTCTGTCTGATTTTGGTGTTAATGTAAGCGGCTGGAATCGGCAGGAGTCAGCAGATCCTCAACGATTAAAGGATCCAGGTCTTGACGTTGATTCCACAACACCATGAGAACGATGAGTTTTATTTTATCCAGTGGCAAGTTTTCACGATTTAACGCAACCGCGCGATCAAGAATCATTTCTCGTTCCACGGGGGTAATGATCTTGTTTTGTTCCCAGAAGGTCAGGAAGCTGCGCACCTCAAAACTGATGCGCTTGATTTCCAGATCGGCATAAAAACGTCCGGCACTGTTATTGATGGCAGACGGATAGTTTTCTTTGTTCAGTTGTTCTAATCCGGATAGCCAAGTTAGCGCCAGATGGATGTCTTCGTCTTCGAATCCGGCGGCAGATAATTTGCGGGAAAGCCTGTCTGAATTGGGATAACGACCAGCATGAAAATAGCTTTCAAATAAAAACATTAAAATATCAAACATAATGCCCCGATAAAATTAATAGTGGGTGGATTATTTAACCAGGTGTAATTAAATCAATGGTAAGGGATTGTTGAGCAATTGCGGAATTCCTTTTTTTTATGAGCAGCAACGTTTTTTGTTTGGAATACCGCAATTCTAATTTATACGTTGGTAAAGTCCACCGGGTAAAGTTGCGATGTCACCATTCATTTCAAGTTGCAACAGGATGGCGGATAGTGCTCCAATCGTCAAGCCGCTGCGCTGACTTAAGCTGTCCATATTTATCGGATCAAAACCCAAATGTTTTAATAAAGGGTGTTCTTCGGGTGCGGAAGCTTGCGGTGGTGCGCTGACGGAAAAATGTCCTAATTCCTCTAAAACATCTTGAGCGCACTCCACCAGTTTGGCGCCCTGCTTGATCAAATGGTGACATCCTTTGGTCTGGGGGGCATGGATGGAACCGGGTATGGCGAAAACATCACGTCCTTGTTCCAAGGCCATTCGGGCAGTGATCAGTGAACCGCTTTGTAATGAGGCCTCAATCACCAGGCACCCCATGCTAAGCCCGCTGATGAGGCGATTGCGGCGCGGAAAATTTGCCGCCAGTGGCGGGGTTCCCAATGAAAACTCGGAAATTAATGCCCCTTCTTGTGCCAATTGGTGCGCCAGTTGGCGGTTGGCGGCAGGGTAAACTTTATCCAGCCCGGTACCGACTATGCCGATGCTGGAGCCACTTTCGCGTAATCCTCCGCGATGTGCTGCAGCGTCGATGCCGTGTGCCATGCCACTGATAATACACAGGCCAGCAGCACTTGCTGCTTGTGCAAAAGATTCCGCATTGCTTAATCCTTGCGGGGTGGCGTTTCGGCTACCGACAACGGCGAGTGCAGGATGGTTAAGCAATTCAAGCCGTCCTTTTACGTACAACAATATTGGTGGATCGGGAATGTTAAGCAGAGCCTGCGGGTAGTCGGGGTCTGCCAGCGTGACAATATGGTTTTGCGGATCGGTTAGCCAGTGGGTAATGGGTGCCAGTGTTGCTTCATCCCAGCCGCGTGTGATAGATGCGGCAATGGCTGGCTGAACCACTTGCTGGAGGGCATGCACCGACGTGGCGAAGATTTGGGCAGGGGTGCCGAAGGCGTGTAAAAGGCGACGCAAGCCCTCATTGCCCAAACCGGATATTTGGTTCAGGGCAAGCCACGACGCAAGTTCAGCGTCCACAGGTTGAGGGGTCAGGGTGTTAGTGCGTTATCCAACAATTGCACAGGCAGTTGGGTTCGCATTACCAGTGCGTAGGAGACTTTGTCAAAGGTACGGAAAACGAATGCCAAGCCATAGCGTGTATCCGGTAACGTGATGTTTTCTCCCGAGCCTTTTACGACATCCCCTTTGCGATAGAGTGCCAGTACATGGCCATTTTGCAGGCCGTCACGAAGTCCTTTGTTGAGGGTTACGATGGAATGCTGGCCTGCCTGAGAAACGCCGGCGTAAATGGAAATTATGCGGGCTGAAATCTGACCATCTGGTACGCGGGGAATATAGCTTCCGGAAATTTGATTGGAAGCTTGGATAAGCCGATCCCCTTTGCCCATTGCTTCAAGTGTTTTACCAATTTTGAGCGTGCTGACGTCGGCATGTTTTTCGACAGCCGCGTCACCCAAATAAATTGCCTCATAGCCCAGTATTTCTTTGCTATCCGGGTCAATCAGTGCATTACCCGGACGGTAAATTTGCCACAGTAACCCTTGGTCTTTGGGCAAGCCTTTAACGTATGCAACGTCGCCGCTAGCCAAGAGTACGCGTTTTTCAAAGGTACCAACTATAGTCGGTGCGTTGGATAATCCATTTTTTTCAATAACGAGCGGCCTGCTGAGGAATGGTTCGATGGCTTTAGCCGCAATGCTGGGGATAGCTTGACTTCCATTGTCCTGCACATAGACGCGAGGGGAAAGTTTTACAGTATTGGAGGCGTCCGAGCCGTCGTGTTTAGCGCTACCCACGCGCAGCGTACCGCTCGAACGATCCAGGTAGACCACGTCGCCGGGATAAATCCAGTGCGGATCTTTAATGGTATCTTTATTCAAGCCCCAAATTTGGGGCCAACGCCATGGATCTTTGAAGAATTTAGCGGAGATATCCCATAGCGTATCTCCTTTTACTACTACGTGACTATCCGGTGCATTTTCATGAATTTTAACCGTATCAGCGAAAGTGAAGGTGGTCAATAAACAGCAAATCAGCGATATAATGATCTTTTGCATGGAAACTCCATTTTGCGTGGAAACCCGGCGCTAAAAGCCGGGCTGAACGACTGGTAATACATGATGCTCGTACAATGTGTTTTAAATTCTGCCCCTAGTGATTTAAATTAGCAAGCATTTATGGCAATTTTACAAATATTGCAATATCCGGATGAGCGGTTGCATACCGTTGCGATGCCAGTGCCTGAGGTAACTGACGCTACCCGTAAGCTTATCTCCGATATGGCTGAAACAATGTATGCCGCGCCGGGAGTGGGTTTGGCTGCGACCCAAGTGAATGTACATCAGCAGATCGTTGTCATGGACACTTCTGAAACACAGGGTCATTTGCTGGTATTTGTTAATCCGGAAATAGTTTCCAGCAGCGGTGAAAGCGTATACGAAGAAGGTTGTTTATCGGTGCCAGGGATATATGAAAAGATTCGCCGTGCCGAATGTGTCACTGTGCGGGCGTTAAATATGCATGGTGAATCCTTTACGCTTGAAGCGGACGGATTGCTGGCGATATGTATACAACATGAAGTGGATCATCTTAAAGGCAAGGTATTTGTCGAATATCTTTCGCAGCTCAAACAATCCCGTCTGAGAAACAAGCTTAAAAAAAGTCGTCGTGAAGCAGTAAAGTCGTCGTGAAATGATGTGGTTGCATTTGAACCGTGTTTTTTCAAACGGTTGTGTTGAGCTATTATTTTGAATCGAGCCAACTTTTTAAGTTAACCTTTAATTCAATAAGGTATCCCGATAATTAACGCCCCGCTAAAGATCATTTTTGCTGGCACGCCGGATTTTGCCGCCACCGCGTTGGAAGCGTTGCTGGCGCAACAGTTTTCGGTAGTTGCGGTGTTAACCCAGCCCGACAGACCAGCTGGTCGCGGTATGCGGCTCACAGCCAGTCCGGTTAAGCAGCTTGCCTTGGCACATCATTTGTCGGTGTTGCAACCTGTCTCATTGAAATCTGCTGATGTGCAACAAGCGCTTGCCAATTATGCGGCGGATGTCATGGTGGTCGCAGCTTACGGACTTATACTGCCTTTGGAGGTATTACGGTTGCCATGTCATGGCTGCCTGAATATTCATGCTTCCCTGTTGCCGCGTTGGCGTGGTGCCGCACCTATTCAGCGCGCTATTCTGGCGGGTGATGAACAAACCGGCATTACCATCATGCAAATGGACACTGGGCTTGATACGGGCGATATGTTACTCAAGAAATCCTGTTCGATTGCAATGCATGACACCGCGCAAACATTGCATGACAAATTGGCCGGATTGGGTGCCGAGGCAATTGTCGAAGCATTGCGTATGTTGGAAAAAGGGCAGTTAAAATCCGTGCCGCAGAATGCGGACGAAGCAACTTACGCGGCAAAACTCAGTAAAGCAGAAGCATTGATTGACTGGTCGGCAAGTGCCACGCAAATACTGCGTGCGGTACATGCCTATAACCCTTTTCCTGTTGCATATACCATTCTTAACGGCGTGCCTATTAAAGTCTGGCAGGCCAGTGTGCGCAACGGGATTGAAGGTGAAGTGGGGATTGTGGTTGCAATAGAAAAAAATGGCATTGTGGTGGCATGCGGTCAGGGATCATTATGCCTTGAGGTATTGCAGCGTCCGAATGCCAAGGCGCTGCCCGCGATGCAGTTTATGCAGGGATTCGCAGTGCATCCCGGCGACCGTTGCACGTCATCTCTTTGACATGCATATAACACAACGGGGAGCCAGCCAGGTTGTTTGCCAGGTGTTGGCCGGACGCAACTTGAATCAAGCATTAAATGCGGCTCTGCAGCCTGTTTCCGGACAAACTAGATCCGAACTAACCGTGCAGCAACGGGGTGCGCTACAGGATTTGAGTTATGGTACGCTGCGATTTTACGGACAATTGGTGCGTTTACTGGATCAATTGTTGCTTAAGCCGATGCAGGATTCGCAACTGCGGTGCCTGTTGTTGGTGGCTTTATACCAATTGCTTTATACCAAGGCCGCACCTCACGCCGTAGTAGATCATGCCGTGCGCGCCGTGCGAAAGCACAATGCGGCTGCTGGCGGACTGGCCAATGCAGTGCTGCGTAATTTTTTGCGTAAGCGTGAGGCGTTGCTTGCCGATGTGGCTGCCAGCGAGGAAGGCCGCTTTGCTTATCCGCAATGGTGGATAGATGCAGTTCGGGCGCAATATGGTAAGTATGCGGAGGCTATTTTGCTGGCGGGTAACCGGCATCCGCCGATGACACTGCGGGTAAATTGTCGACGCATTAGTACGGCAGATTATATGGAACTGCTGGCGCAGTCTGACATTCCGGCCAGCGTGATCGAGCCGGAAGCGGTGTTGCTGCAGCAGCCTCTTCCGGTGAATAAGTTGCCCGGATTTTTCGATGGTCTGGTTTCAGTGCAGGATGCGGGTGCGCAGTATGCGGCCCGTTTGTTGGATATTCAGGATGGTATGCGGGTGCTTGATGCGTGCGCTGCTCCCGGCGGAAAGACTACGCATTTACTTGAATTGGCACAGATTGATCTGCTCGCTTTGGACAAAAGCGAGCAACGATTGGAGTTGGTACGCGAAAACCTGCAACGTTTGCAATTGTCTGCCCGGGTGCAAAGCGGGGATGCGGCACAGCCTGACAGTTGGTGGGACGGCAAAACATTCCATCGAATTCTGGCTGATGTGCCTTGCTCTGCCTCCGGTGTGGTTCGCCGCCATCCCGATATCAAGTGGCTGCGCCGTCCGGGGGATGCCGATGGGTTTGCCCAGCAGCAATTGCAAATTCTTTGCGCGCTGTGGCGGTTATTGGAAAAAGGTGGAAAGTTACTGTATGTAACCTGTTCTATTTTTTCGCGGGAAAACCAGCAAGTTGTCGATGAATTTTTAAATCAGCATAATGATGGCAAACAATTACCGTTGACTGGCTTCAATTTAAATGAAGGTCAAATATTCCCCGATGATCAGCGCGATGGTTTCTTCTATGCGTTACTGCAAAAGCATGCATAACAGGGTGCGATTATGGGCCGTGTTATGGGTATTTTGGCTCGGCATTTCGGTTGTCCATGCTGAAGGGATTAGTGTACGTAAAACAGAGGTGCGGTTTGTTGACGGGAGTTATCAGTTTTCAGCCGATTTTGACGTTAGCCTAAACTTTGTTGTGGATCAGGCTCTGACGCGCGGAGTACCTTTGTATTTCATCAGCGAGTTCAGTTTAACGCGTTCCCGGTGGTATTGGATGGACGAAGAGATCGTAAAAACCGAGCAAACTGCCAAATTATCTTACAACAAACTGACACGCCAATATCGGATTACACGCGGCTCATTGTTCCAGAATTTTTCCAGCTTGGGCGACGCACTACGCACAATCAGTCATCAGTCTGCTGCGCCAGTTGATGCCGCGTTGTTTCAGAAAAGCACTGGTTATATTGCGGCGATCTTACCCCAGAAAGGGGACTATATCGCTGCCACGCGCTTGCGCCTGGATGTATCGCAATTGCCGAAACCATTGCAAGTTAATGCGCTGGCTACCCACGATTGGAGTTTTGATTCCGATTGGTATCGTTGGATAGTGCGCCCCGCTGCATCTGCAGAACGCGAAAGTGAATAGGTGGTGAAGTATTTAATTTTCATCAGCGCCCTGCTGGGGGGAGGATTACTTTATCTGCTGTCAAGCGCCAGCGCCAATACCGAACTGTTCTCGCGCAATTACTATGTACTGCTGACCTTGGCCGGGATTTTGGCATTATATTTAATCGTGCTGGCGGGTTATCAGTTGTGGCAGTTGCGCGGTAAGTTGAAGGCTCAGGTGTTTGGCGCGAAACTGACTTTGCGGTTGACACTGTTTTTTATTTTGATTGCGATTCTGCCGGGCTTGCTGGTATATGCCGTGTCGGTACAGTTTCTGGATAAAAGCATTGAGTCATGGTTCGATCTTCGTGTAGAAAAAGCGTTGGAAAGCGGTTTGAACGTAGGCAGAAATGCGTTAGAGGTCGGTCTTAACGAATTGAGTAAAAAAGGCCAGTCGTTTTCTTTGTTGCTGGCCAAGCAATCCCCGGGGCAATACGCAGAAACGTTGGGTAATTGGGTAGAGAAAGATACGACCGAGGATGTTGCATTGTTTGACGACAATGGAAAGCTATTGGCATTTGCCGGTACCAGTCGCAAGGTGTCTCCGGATATACCCGGCATTGAAATGCTGCGCGAGGCAAGTCAGCGGGGGGGGAGCAGCATTGTCGATACTCTGCCGGATAACAGTTTGATATTTCGGGTATTGGTGCCGATCCAGCCATTGCAACAGTCGGTCGGGGCGCTTGTTTTGCAGTTAACGCAGCCGGTACCCAAACAGCTTGCTGCTGATGCGGAAATGGTGCGGATGGTTTATCGCGATTATCAAGAATTGTCGCTGTCCCGTTTGGGATTGAAACGGTTGTACGGCATAACACTGACGCTGTCATTGTTGATTGTGTTGCTAAGCGCAGTGTCGGCTGCCTTTTTTATCAGCGATCGTTTGAGCGCACCGCTTGCCGCGCTGGCCGAAGGAACGCGGGCGGTAGCGCAGGGTGACTTTTCGCGGCAGCACCCGATTCATAGCAGAGATGAACTGGGTGCGCTGACCGGGCTGTTTAACCAGATGACATTACAGCTGGCCGATGCGAAAACATCAAGTGAGCAGCAACAGCGACAGGCGGAAGATGCCAAAGCTTATTTGGAAAGTATGCTGGCACATTTGTCATCCGGTGTTCTGGTGGTAAATGAACAATTCAGGCTGCGTTCTGTTAATAGCAGTGCGGCGCAGATACTGGGGGTGTCGCTTCAGGATATGCAGGATGCGCCTTTGGCGGAAATTGCCGAGCAACACCCTTTGTTGCGCCCTTTTTCAGATGCGGTAATGCAGGCTTTTAATGAAGTGACAAGCGGCGAGTGGCAGCGTCAGATTGAGCGGCTCAGCAAAAATGGCGATCAGATATTATTGATGCGCGGTACCCGGTTATCCACGGCGACAGACAATAGCTACGTAGTGGTGTTTGATGATATTACCTATCTGTTGCAGGCGGAACGTCAGGCTGCATGGGGCGAAGTGGCCCGTCGTTTGGCGCATGAAATCAAGAATCCGCTTACGCCTATCCAGCTGTCTGCGGAGCGACTTCAACACAAATTGAGCACCAAGCTGGATGGCAGTGACGCACAGTTATTACAGCGAGCCACGCAGACTATTGTGAGCCAAGTGGCGGCAATGAAAAATATGGTGACGGAGTTCGCCGATTATGCCCGGGCGCCCGCCCCCAAGTTGGTTGTGCTGGATATGCACCAGCTATTGCGTGAAGTGCTCGGATTATATGAAGCGAATAGTAGCCCGGTTACCCTGCGTTTAAATGCGACCAAAGCCTTGGTAAAGGGGGATGCGACGCGTTTGCGCCAAGTGATACATAATTTGTTGCAGAATTCATATGATGCGTTGCAAAACGTGGCTGAACGGGAAATTATTTTGAGCACGGAGGAGGAGGGCGATACATTAAAACTGCGTGTTCAGGATAATGGCAGCGGTTTCCCCGAGAATTTGCTGGCGCGCGCTTTTGAGCCTTACATGACGACCAAACCCAAAGGAACCGGGCTGGGTTTGGCAATCGTGAAAAAAATTGTGGAAGAACACGGTGGCAGTATTGTTATTGAAAATGTGGCAACTGGCGGAACGAGTGTAAGCGTTACTTTGCCCTTATTGATAGAGGTCGTGTGAAATGGCAGCCAAAGGAATTCTAGTAGTAGATGATGAGATCGGGATTCGCGAGTTGCTTTCGGAAATTCTGTTTGACGAAGGTTATCACGTGTATCTGGCTGAAAATGCCATTCAGGCCCGCGAATTTCGCAGTCAGCAGGTGCCGGATTTGGTATTGCTGGACATTTGGATGCCGAATACAGACGGTATCAGTTTGCTTAAAGAATGGGCGGGGCAGAATTTGCTGACCATGCCGGTGATTATGATGTCAGGGCATGGCACCATAGAAACGGCATTGGAGGCGACGCGTATCGGTGCCGTGGATTTTCTGGAAAAACCGATTGCATTGCAGAAATTGCTTGATGCCGTTGCCAAGGCAATCCAATCGGGCGTGGTTCCAAATATCAAGCCGGAGGCCATATCGTCGGATATAACTGACGCAAAATGCGCGGCAACGGTTGCGGATGCTGCGCTGCAGTTTCCGTTGTCGCTTGATTTGCCGTTACGTGAAGCACGCGATAATTTTGATAGATTCTATTTTAATTATCATATGGAAAGAGAAGGCGGCAACATGACGCGCGTGGCGAAGCACGTCGGTTTGGAACGCACGCATCTGTATCGAAAATTAAAACAGCTTGATATTAAGGTCACTAAAAAAGATTCGGATAAAACCGAATAATTCCAAACGAAAGTGGCAGGCGGGTAACGTTTGATCACCGCTAATTTACCCCGCACTGCATTGCTTCAGCAGCTTTTCCCGGGCCGATTTTCTATTGCACCCTTTCAGAAAATTTGCCGATCCGTGTAGCATTACGTAGCCATGCTTCAAGCAACCGCATGAGCATTTATAATAGGACGACCAGCATTCCACGGGTATTGAAATGATCTACCAACATGAATTGGCTGCCCACATTCATGCCAATGTTGCCGCCGCTCTCGATGAAGACCTGCGCGATGGCGATCGCACCGCACAACTTATTCCCATGCACACAAAAGCGCATGCCACCGTGATCACGCGTCAGGACGCAGTGTTATGCGGCACCGCCTGGTTTGATGCGTGTTTCAAGGCGATCAACAAAGATTGTGTTATTCATTGGTTTGCACAGGATGGCGATGCCATAACCACCAGACAAACGTTGTGCGAAATACGCGGTGATGCACGTGCCATGCTCACCGCCGAACGATGCGCGCTCAATTTTTTGCAGACACTCTCTGCAACCGCCACACAGACGCGGCGCTATGTTGAGGCGGTGCGTGGTACGCACGCAAAAATTCTGGATACACGCAAGACGCTGCCAGGTTTGCGCATGGCTCAGAAATATGCGGTAAAAACCGGGGGCGGGTACAACCAGCGAATAGGTTTATTTGACGGCGTGTTGATCAAGGAAAATCATATTCTGGCTGCGGGTGGCATTCGCCCTGCCTTGGAGCAGGCATTGCGTCTTACTTCGGAGGGCATCAGCATCCAAATTGAAGTGGAGAATCTGGAACAATTGCGTGAAGCATTGGATGCCGGTGCTAAACTAATTTTGCTCGATAATTTTGATCCTGACGGAATGCGTGCCGCTGTTCAATTGACTGCCGGACGCGCCGAACTGGAAGCCTCGGGCGGCATTACGCTTGGCAACGTGCGTGCTATCGCCGAAACAGGTGTGGAACGTATTTCCATTGGCAGCCTGACAAAAGATATACAGGCGGTAGATTTATCAATGCGGTTTGAAATTTGACTTATCGCCCCCAAATATCACCCATTCATAACTGAGGTGAAAATCATGAGCGACTCCATCAATATCGTCTGCCCGAGTTGCGATGCGGTAAACCGCATTCCTGCCGGAAAATTAAGTGATCAGCCTAGCTGCGGCAAATGTAAACAGGCGCTGTTTAACGCGCATCCGGTTGAGTTGGGTAGCAATAATTTTGATAAACACATTACGCGCAACGACATTCCGGTGTTGGTGGATTTCTGGGCGCCTTGGTGCGCCCCGTGCCGCATGATGGCACCTGCTTTTATTCAGGCAGCCGGGAAACTCGAACCGGAAATTCGGTTAGCCAAACTGAATACGGAAGAAGCGCAGGAACTGGGCGCTCGCTACAACATCCGCAGCATTCCCACGCTGGCCATTTTCAAAAATGGACAAGAGGTGGCAAGG
Organism: Candidatus Nitrotoga sp.; assembly: GCA_044337935.1. Classification (GTDB taxonomy): domain Bacteria; phylum Pseudomonadota; class Gammaproteobacteria; order Burkholderiales; family Gallionellaceae; genus Nitrotoga. The sequence continues at coordinate 2,534 of JBIIMQ010000014.1, read as the reverse complement.
CAATCAGGTGCCATGGATGTCGCCGGTATTGTGTCCTGGGCGCGCGCCAATGTTTGAAATAAACGTTGGAATCGCGTAATGAAAAGGGACGGAAGCGCAGCTTGAATGTGTTGCGACTGGCTTTTGATAGTTTGATGGTTTGCCTGTAGTGATGTGATTGTGGTCAGGTATAAATGTTTGCTGTGATTTTCAGTGAGGGCTGCGAATGGCCGTTCTTCGGCCTTTGCTGTCGCTCGCAGACAATCTGATTCTATCGGTTGCGAGCGTCTGCTTGGGCGCATCGAACAGGTGGCGGGGCTTTACAGATATTCGATCAGCTTAGGCCGCACAGCATATATGTCCTGCCTTTCCTTCGTGTTAGCATTGCCGGATAACTAAATAATGCGAAATACAGGGAAGAACGCATGCATTGGATTGCACCATCCGAACGAGACATCGCCTCCGACACACTTGAAAAACGCCTTTGGAATGCCGCCGACCAGTTCCGTGCCAATTCTGGGCTGACAGCGGCGCAATATTCCGCACCTGTGCTCGGCCTCATCTTCCTGCTGTTTGCCGAGACTCGCTTTGCCAAGCGTCGCGCCGAACTGGAATCCGCCGGAGCATCTTCCCGCCGTGCCACCTCCCGTGCCGACGAACCCGCCGCCTACCATGCCGAAGGCGTGATCTTCCTGCCGCAAGCGGCGCGTTTCGATCATCTGCTGAATCTGCCGGAAGGCGCGAACGTCGGGCAAGCCATCAACGACGCGATGGCGGAAATCGAAAAGCACAATCCGCAACTGGCGGGCGTGTTGCCGCGCACCTACCAGATTTTCACCAGCACCCTGCTCAAGGAACTGCTGAAGAAAGTTTCCGAAATTCCCGTTAGCCTTGATTACGATGCCTTCGGTCGCATCTATGAATATTTTCTCGGCGAATTCGCCCGCACCGAAGGGCAAAAGGGCGGCGAGTTCTACACGCCCAGCTCCATCGTGCGCCTACTGGTGGAAGTAATCGAGCCGTTCCACGGGCGCATCCTCGATCCCGCCTGCGGCTCCGGCGGCATGTTTGTGCAGAGCGCGCGCTTCGTGTCCGAGCACCAGAAGAATGCCGCCGACGAACTGTTCATCCACGGCGTGGAAAAGACCGACGATACCGGACGCCTGGCGCGTATGAACCTCGCCATCCACGGCCTCGAAGGCGACATCCGTCACGGCGGACACATCAATAGCTACTACGACGACCCGCACGAAGCCGTCGGCAAATTCGATTTCGTCCTCGCCAATCCGCCGTTCAATGTCAACGCCGTGGACAAGGACAGGCTGGCCTCGGACGTGGGTGCAGGTCGGCGTTTTCCCTTCGGCGTGCCGCGCACCGACAATGCCAACATGCTGTGGATACAACTGTTCTATTCCAGCCTGAACGACAAAGGCCGCGCCGGATTTGTTATGGCGAACTCCGCCAGTGATGCACGCAGCAGCGAACAGGAAATCCGCAAGCAGTTGATCGAAGCCCGCGCCGTGGACGTGATGGTCGCCGTCGGCCCCAACATGTTCTACACCGTCACGCTGCCTTGCACGCTGTGGTTTCTGGATAAAGGCAAGCAGGACACGCCGCGCGCCGACACCATCCTGTTCATTGATGCCCGCCACATTTACCGCCAGATCGACCGTGCTCATCGCGACTGGGCAGATGCGCAGATCAGCTTCATCGCCAACATCGTGCGCCTGTATCGCGGCGAAGCGCCGGACTACACATTGGGCGGGGAAGAAGCAAAAGCCAAATTGCAAGAACTCTTCTCCCCTCGCCCTCCGGGAGAAGGGATGGGGGTGAGGGTGCAGCCGCGCTACAAAGACCTGCCTGAAGAACATATTGCCTTTGCTCGTCAACTTCGCGAACAGCAAACGGATGCTGAAAACCTGTTGTGGTATTTGCTGCGCGACAGACGATTCGGCGAATTCAAGTTTCGCCGTCAACACCCATTTCCGCCTTATGTTCTGGATTTTTACTGCCATGAAGCTCAATTGTGCGTGGAGTTGGATGGCGCACAACATGCAGAGCAGATTGAGCACGACACTAAGCGGGACGCGGTGCTATCAGCCAAGGGCATCCGAACCTTGCGCTTCTGGAACAATCAGGTATTAAGTGAAACGGAAGCTGTGTTGACTGTTTTGTGGCAAGCCTTGCAAAACGCGCCCTCACCCCCATCCCCTCTCCCGGAGGGCGAGGGGAGAAAACCTGTGTACCGCGACATTCCCGGCCTGTGCAAAGCCGCCAACCTCGGCGAAATCGAAACACAAGGTTGGAGCCTCAATCCTGGTCGTTATGTCGGCGTGGCCGCAGGCGAAGAAGTCAGCGACGAAGACTTCAAGGAAAAACTGGAAGCGCTGAACGAAGAACTGGAAGTGCTGAATTCTGAAGCACTGGAATTGCAAACCCGCATCGCGCAAAATGTCGCATCGCTACTGAGCTAAACAAGGAGGAACACCATGAACACAGAAACACTTGAAGACACCGCACTGCATTTGCCCATGCAACAGCGCGCCGAACTCGCG
>JBIIMQ010000099.1:0-7600 GCA_044337935.1 Candidatus Nitrotoga sp. | reverse complement strand
TCCCACTCGGGGTGTGCATTGGCGCGAGCAATCTCGGCATACAACGCCTTTCTGTCCTGATTTTCAGCTGTAACCAGCCCATTAACTTTTTGGCGTGCTGCCAGCGGAATTATATTTGCATCGCGTAAAGCAATCATTCCGTCGGATGTCAGGCCGACCGCACCACTGGCATAAAACTCGGCCAATTGCGCATGACGCGCTTGCATTGACTGTTTCAGTGAATTCACGCCGGGAGTATTAACTTCAATGTTTGCCTGTGCCAAAGCGGCGGCAGAAACACTTAATACAAACAACGAAAAACAAAACCTAATGAAGTTATTCATATTGCTTTCTCCTTTTTAATTTCGGGTGCAGCAGAGGGTGATTTATCAGATTTTGGGGTTGAGCCCGTTTTTTCGGTTTGCCAAACTTCGTCGATTATTTTGTCGGCTACTTTTTCCGCCGCCGCAGCAGGAAAATAAATATTGATGGTGACGCAGGCACTCAATGCTATTCCCGCCAAAGGTAGTACGGTTAAGAATTTTTTCATCGTGCCCTCCTTTATTTGACCACTGCTTTGTTATCCTGCAATACTCGTTTCAAACGATTGATCAGTTCATTCCAGTCTACCTTGTGATTGTAGCCGATCACGGTGATGGCGGGAATGCCACCCCCTTTTATTATCGTATAGGCGTTGCCATTATCTTCTGCCCCAGCCATGGTACATACGTCATCGCGTAGCGTACAACTTAGCCCAATTCGGTTGTAACCAAAATTTTCGAAGATGCGCAAAAAACTGCGCTGCAAAGCTGCAACACCGCCCGCACCGCCAATTGAGGAAATATTTTCAACTGCTTTTTGGCTGATTTTTTTCTGATATTTACCAGGACTACTGGCCAATTTGGCGTCGAAACGTACCGGAAGCCATTTCACCAACTCAAAGTTATTGACACTCAAATCAATACGCCCCTGCATATTGCCAAACAAAAATGTACGCGTCAGCAAATCAAGATCCAACTCGCGCATATCCAAATTTCCTGACAAGCGTGGTGCGCGACCGAATGGATCAAACAACTCCAAGTGGTTCGCCAGCACTGTGCCATCAAACACGCGGAACAATAAGGTACCATCCACCTTGAGTAGCTTATCTTGATAGCTCACCTTGGGAATTGTGCCGGAAAGCGAGCCATGCATCTCCGGCCAATGCAACACGCCACTGAGTTTCTGCATGGAAATCGGAGTCAGGGTGCTGGAAAAATTCCATTGCCACATATCATGCACATTTTGCATATGGAAATCACGTACTTCCAATTTACCGTCAAGTATGGGTAACGTAGCAATGGGCAGGGTAAAGTCCTGTCCGTGCATTTTTACTTGCCATTGTGTTGCACCCAATGGCAATCCCATCAGCTCTCCATCGGTAAAAGCAATATTCGCTACACTTTGCGCTTTAGCATGCCACGGAATATCTGCATTAATGCCATGTAGAACGAAACGATTTTCGCCATCTACTACATGTGTATCGCGCAATTTAAGCAATACGGATTGAGTGGTGCTATCGCGGTATTGCCATTCCACATCGGCATACCCCGTCAATTCAGTTGCCGCCAAAGCACTTTTTTCAAGAAATGGCTTGGCGTAATTGGTAAAACCGGTAGCCAGTGCCAAATCTTTTCCGGCTAAACGAACCTCCAGTAAATTGCTCCCCTTGATATCCCATAATGCGTTTAGTTCAAGCTTGCCGACGTTCGGCAGATTGATCACTGCCTGTTTTACATTTAGTTGATTGTCGCCCCACTGGCCAGATGCAGTGAACGTATGCCCGCCACGCAAATACAATGGCTGCCAGAACAGTTCGCCATTTTTCCAATCAAGTGCTCCTCGCCAATCCCATTTTTGGCCTGTGCGAGCAGCATCTGCATGCAATGTTCCGGTCAATTTTTCGGCAGCATGCAAGCCGCTTGTATCCGCAATTGCCCAATCGGCCAACTGTAAATCGGCGGTGACATTGTTTATTCCTGATTTATTACCATTCACCGCCAGGGTGCCATTCAGGGTGCCCTGTGCAGGCAATGGCCAATCTTGCGGAAGTAAGCTGGCTAAACGCTTACCTTGTGCATTACGTAACCGTGCGGTGGCGTTCCAGGATTGAGCGTGAAAATCCGCATTGAACTGCCACAATTCATCGGGTTTGGCGACCAGCTGCAACTCCAGCTTTTTCGAAGCAATCTCATAATTAAATGTGAATGGCAAATCTGGAAGCATATCCAGCTTGCCTTTTTTGCATGTCACACGAGCCGAATCCAGAAAAAATTCAGCACAGTACACATGTACCTTGCGCCATGTACGCTCTGCTAAATGTAATTCGTTCATGCTGATTTCCGCAGAACCTTTTTGTGCCAATATCACTTTAATGCCGCGAGCGGTAAAGCTTGGAGCGGTAACGTCCGCCACGTCTAATGTAATTTGTATGGCATGAAGCGGCGCAGCCAGAAATAACAGGCAAACACCTAGCACGCCGGACAGGCATGTATTCAACAGGTGATTTATGATATAAGTAATTGTCTTGTTTAACATATGACAGCCTGGTTGCATGATACCAAACCAAGTCAGATTTCTGCTAAACCGGCTGCAACAAGTGTGATTACGATATGATTTTTTTATCTGTGCTATCCACATTCTTTTTGCTGATACAACCACCCGCCTGGAGCGACGATATCTGGTTAAGAATTGGCAATCGCAGTATCCATGCCGAAATTGCCAGCACCCCAAAAAGCCGGGAACAGGGACTGATGCGGCGCAATAATTTATGTGCCAATTGCGGCATGTTATTCATATTTGATAAATCTGATAGATATAGTTTCTGGATGAAAAATACGCCGATACCGTTAAGTATTGCTTTTATCGGTGCTAATGGTTCCATACTCAATATAGATGAGATGCAAGAAAACACGCTTAATAAGCATGATGCTCAAGGTAATGCATTGTATGCGCTTGAAATGAATAGCGGATGGTTTACCCGAAATGGTATTAAACGGGGAACAACGGTTCAAGGATTAAAATTGGCACCCGCAGGGCATTAGTATCTTTGTATACTACTCGAACGGAAGTCGGAAATTATTATATGTGGTAGTTCAGGCTGCATCTGACTTCCTTTTAGAAATCAATATTAAACAGAAATGTCAGATTAAGTCTTGTTCGTTACAGAATATCACCAGGCAGGTGTGATGTTATCACCGGTGCCTGGTTTTTTGCTGCAGTGGTCAGTGACCGGGCTATTTCCGGCGAATGCGTTCGACTTCTAGGTCGTCGCAGTCCTTACCGCAGTCCTTGGTGCGCTTACGCGCCTTGGGATTGTCTTTCTTGGTCACGCCAACGTAAACGTCGTCTTCGGTCTGGGTGCCCGGTCCGGTCGCAGCCCGACGTGCATTTGCAGTTTTAGCGGGCGCGTCTATCAGCTCCTGTTTGTTCATGGCCAACACCACGGGCCGCTGCATGGACGACTCTGACTCAAATGGTATTTGCCCGCCATTACCGCTCTGCGCCTGCACCGGTACGATTCCGAACCCTGCGATCGCCCACAACGTCACCGCAACCGCCTTTTCAATCATAGTCTTACTTCTATGTTTCATCGCTGCCCTTTCCGAAAAAACGGTCTTGAACAAAACTTAATTTGACAGACAAACCGACTAAGTTAAGACTGGAACAGACGTCAACAAAGTCTGTTCCAGTTGCTTGACCGACGGCCTTTATATATCACGAGATTTTTTATTCCACTCTAACCGAAATCGGAAATAATTATGCGTAATTATTTGCCACGAAATCCCAATTCACCAATCCCCAAAAGGTTTCAACATATTTGGCACGAGCATTGCGGTAATCAATATAGTAAGCGTGTTCCCATACATCGCAGGTTAGCAATGGTTTGTCCGCACCGGACAGAGGGGTAACAGCATTGCTGGTGTTAACAATATCCAACGAACCATCGACTTTTTTTACCAGCCAGGTCCAGCCGGAACCAAAGTTACCCACACAAGAAGCTGAAAATGCTTTCTTGAAATCTTCAAAGTTGCCCCATTTTTTATTGATACCCTCTGCCAGTGCTTCTGTTGGTGCACCGCTACCATTCGGCTTCATGCCATTCCAATAAAAAGTATGGTTCCATACTTGAGCCGCATTATTAAAAATGCCACCGCTGGATTTCTTAACAATTTCTTCCAGTGTGGCATTCTCGAACTCAGTCCCTTTGATTAAATTATTAAGATTGATTACGTAAGTTTGATGATGTTTCCCATAGTGATACTCCAACGTTTCTTTGGAAATGTGCGGCGCAAGTGCATCCATCGCGTAAGGTAATGCAGGTAATATATGTTCCATTTATTTCTCCTCAATTTAAGTTTTAAGTAATGCAAAATTACGGTTACGGGTTTAAGTTGTAAGAGTGGCAACCCTTAGTGCCGGGTAATCGGTAACGCAATAAAATATTGGTCAAATTTCACATGATTCGCTCACAAACTGGCTACAAAATTTAACGGCTAATCGGCTTATAGCGAATTCGCTTCGGTTTGGCACCTTCCTCACCCAAACGATTCTTTTTGTCCGCTTCATATTCCTGATAATTGCCATCAAAAAATGTGACCTGCGAGTTGCCTTCAAATGCAAGGATATGAGTGGCGATACGATCCAGGAACCATCGATCATGCGAGATAACCAATACACAGCCGGCAAATTCCAACAACGCGTCTTCAAGCGCACGTAAGGTTTCCACGTCAAGGTCATTTGAAGGTTCATCCAGCAGCAGAACATTGCCGCCCGAAATCAGCGTTTTTGCCAAGTGTAACCGGCCACGTTCTCCACCGGAAAGATTCCCGACCAGTTTTTGTTGATCAGCTCCTTTGAAGTTAAAGCGACCTATATATGCGCGAGATGGTGTTTCAAATTTGCCCACGGTAAGGATGTCATTCCCGCCTGAAATAACATCGAATACCGTCTTGTCGCCATCCAGTGCATCGCGCGATTGATCTACATGCGAAATTTTGACGGTTGACCCAATCTTTATTTCACCGGAATCCGGTTTCTCTTGTCCGATCAGCATGCGGAATAACGTCGATTTACCCGCGCCGTTTGGTCCAATAATACCGACAATCGCACCGGGCGGAATCTTGAAGCTGAGATTGTCAATCAGCAATCGGTCGCCATAAGCCTTGGACACATTATCAAACTCTATAACTTCGTTGCCCAGCCTGTCGGCCACGGGAATAAAGATTTCCTGTGTTTCGTTGCGCTTCTGATATTCCTGGGAATTCAATTCCTCGAAGCGGGCGATACGCGCCTTTGATTTTGCCTGACGTCCTTTGGGATTCTTGCGTACCCATTCCAGCTCCTTGCTCAACGCCTTTTGGCGTGCAGACTCGGAAGATTCCTCCTGCTTGAGTCTGGCTCCTTTTTGTTCCAACCAACTTGAATAATTTCCTTTCCATGGAATGCCATGTCCACGATCGAGCTCCAAAATCCATTCGGCGGCATTATCAAGGAAATAACGATCATGCGTCACCGCCACCACTGTTCCCGGGAAACGCAGTAAAAATTGTTCCAGCCACTCCACCGATTCGGCATCCAGGTGGTTGGTCGGCTCATCCAGCAGCAACATATCAGGCTTGGATAACAACAGCTTACACAACGCAACACGGCGTTTTTCGCCACCGGAAAGATTTTTGATAACGGCGTCCCATTCGGGCAGACGCAATGCATCGGCAGCAATTTCCATCAGTTGATCCGCATTTCCATCGCTGGCAGCGATGATGGCTTCGAGTCGTGCCTGCTCGGCAGCCAGCGCATCAAAGTCGGCATCAGGATCAGCATAGGCGGCATACACCTCATCCAATTTTTTTTGAGCGCTGAACACGTCGCCCAGCCCTTCCTGTACTGCCTCACGTACAGTTTGTTCCGGATTAAGCTGCGGTTCCTGTGGCAAATAGCCGATATTCAAACCAGGCATCGGAGTGGCTTCGCCTTCAAAATCCTTATCCACTCCGGCCATGATTTTAAGCACGGTTGATTTACCCGCACCATTCAGTCCAAGCAGGCCAATTTTGGCACCGGGAAAGAAGCTGAGGGAAATATCCTTGAGAATTTGGCGTTTGGGCGGAACGATTTTGCCCACGCGATTCATGGTAAAAACATATTGAGCCATAGTAATTGTTTCGTGTTGAATTATTAATTAGGGGTGCAAGCTTACCCCAAGGCACAAAATTTTGGGAGTGTGTAAAGCGACGAAAAGTTAACAATGAAAATTCTGGTCAAATTTTCGGCTCTTGCCACATAGGACCAAGGCTGCGTTTTGCCAGCCGATTCAATTGATAGTATGATTATAAGCTGTAAGTGGTTCAATAGCCGCAAGAAGTGGCGCCGGGATTAGGTGCATCGGATAAAGCTGATGCGCGTGTTATACGCGAGTATTATGATTGGCCAGGCGACATTATTTTGATGGGGTGACGCTAATTGTTGGGCTGTGTTAAAGAATTGGCGGGCCTCCCCGCATTGTAAGGTGGTGAACCTGGTCAGGTCCGGAAGGAAGCAGCCATAACCATTACTGCAAGTGCCGGGGGTAAGGCTCGCCTCCTTATTCGAAACTGGAGTGGCAATGAAAAAGATCTGTTTACTGATCGGTTCGGTCTTGTTATTAAATAGCAATGTGTGGGCCATAGACGGCGTTTCCGTTGAAATTGGCAGTGGCGATAAAACCAATATGGCACGGATTGGCGCCCAATGGGATTGGGGAAAAAAATGGTTTACCGACGGCAATTGGTTGGTAACCGGTTATTGGGAAGCTTCAGCCGGAAGTTGGAACGGTCCGAATAGTGCGGGTAATAATTACAACATTACTGATATCGGCTTTACGCCGGTATTTCGTTTGCAACAGAAAAATCTCTCCGGCTGGGCACCTTATCTGGAAGCGGGGATAGGAGTTCATCTGATTTCGGATGTGCAAATCAATGCCAATCGTAGATTCAGCACTGCGTTTCAATTTGGCGATCATCTTGGCGCAGGTCTGCGTTTCGGTGATCATCAGCAATATGATCTGGGCTATCGTTTTCAACATCTGTCAAATGCTTCGATCAAGGATCCAAACCCGGGTATCAATTTCAGCCAAATTCGCCTTGCCTATCATTTTTGAGGCAACATAAATTTTGTCAGTAACATCCGTTCTAGCGCGCAAATGGCGGCCCAAGACCTTCGCGCAATTGGCCGGGCAGGGGCATGTTGTGCAGGCATTGAGCAATGCATTGACACAAAACCGTTTGCACCATGCCTATTTATTTACCGGGACGCGTGGCGTGGGCAAAACCACGATCGCCCGCATTTTTGCCAAATCCTTGAATTGTGTCAGTGGTGTTACCGCCACACCGTGCGGAGTTTGCAGCGCTTGCACGGAAATCGATAGCGGACGCTTTGTAGATCTTATTGAACTGGATGCCGCATCCAATACCGGTATTGATAACATGCGCGAGGTACTGGATAACGCGCAATATCTGCCAACCCTTGGACGCTATAAAGTTTATTTGATTGACGAAGTCCATATGCTTTCCAAGTCGGCATTCAATTCAATGTTAAAGACATT
>JBIIMQ010000098.1:0-7627 GCA_044337935.1 Candidatus Nitrotoga sp. | reverse complement strand
ATAGGCATGGACGCAAGCGATTACATACGCAACATGCTAACCAAAGCGCTGGGCGACGACAAAGCGGCCGGTTTACTGGACCGTATCTTGCATAACAGCGACACTAGCGGTATAGAAAGCCTGAAATGGATGGATCCGGCATCAGTCGCAGAATTAGTTTGCAACGAACATCCGCAGATTATCGCTGCCATTCTTGTGCATCTCGAACCGGATATGGCTGCCAGCATCTTGGGTTTATTAACCGAACGCACGCGCAGCGACGTACTGTTGCGCATCGCAACGCTGGATGGTGTACAGCCCACAGCTTTGCGCGAACTTAACGACGTTCTGACAAAACTACTGACTGGCAACGCAATTAACAAAAAACGTATCAAGGGCGGTATTCGTACAGCAGCCAATATCCTCAACTTCATGGGCAGCGTACAGGAGGGTATCGTTATTGAAATCGTTCGCAGTCATGATGCTGATTTAGCACAAAAAATTCTTGATGAAATGTTTGTATTTGAAAATCTACTAGATATAGATGACCGTGGTATTCAAGTCGTTCTGCGCGAAGTTCAATCAGAATCCCTGATTGTGGCACTTAAAGGCGCAAGCGAAGAACTGCGCGAGAAAATTTTCAAAAATATGTCGCAACGCGCCAGTGAAATGCTACGCGAAGACTTAAGCAGCAAAGGGCCGGTCAAGGTCAGCGAAGTTGAGGCAGAACAAAAAGAAATTCTTAGGATAGTTCATCGCCTGGCGGACGAAGGTCAAATTGCGCTGGGCGGCAAGGGAGGCGAAGAAACCTATGCCTGATACCGTTACCCCCAAGGAGCACCTCACAGCCTATCAACGCTGGGAGCTGCCCGCCTTTGACATGGCAACAGCAAAGCATCAGGCGGTTGATCTACCTACCGCAGCCCAGCTTGAACATCTTCATGCACAGGCGCACGAGGAAGGCTATCAGATTGGCCGTAAAGAAGGCTATCAAGCCGGTTATTCCGAAGGTCTGAAACACGCAAACATGGAAGCGCAACGCATTGCAAAAATGCTGGAATCACTGAACAAAGAATTGCAAAATGTCGATCAACAAATCGCCCAAAACTTGCTCAATCTGGCATTGGATGTTTCAAAGCAAATGTTACAACAGGCGCTTAGAATAAAACCTGAACTACTGCTTGACGTAGTACGTGCGGCTATTAACGAACTGCCCTACTTCAATCAAAATGCCCACATTGTGTTACATTCCGACGATGCCGCACTATTGCGGGCACATATGGGTGAACAATTACTTCACACCGGATGGAAAATTTTCGAAGACAACCAAATTGAACGAGGCGGTTGCCGTGTAGAAACAGCCCATAGCCAAATTGACGCTACTTTACCGACCCGTTGGCAGCGGGTAACTGCCTCCATCGGGCAAGACAACGCATGGCTTGAATCATGACTACCTCCATCTCACAAACTCCCGATAGTGTTATCGCCCCCTTAGGCAACCATACCCAGCGGTGGCAGTCCTACCTGCAAGGTAACCGGGAATTAATCGCACAGAGCAAACTATTATTAATCAGTGGCCGCTTAACCAAAGCTACCGGATTGGTTATGGAAGCGGTCGGTTTAAAAATGGCGGTTGGCAGCACGTGTGTTATTGAATTACCCAACAATCGAATCGAAGCGGAAGTAGTCGGCTTCTCCGGGGAAAAAATATTTCTCATGCCGGAAAATGATGTGAATGGCCTAATGCCCGGAGCGCGCGTAGTACCATTAGAACCATCGAATACACCATTGCTAAGCGGCAAACAACGGACATTTAGACGGCGTGCAACTGATCACACGCGCCATCTACCGGTGGGTGACAAATTGCTGGGCCGGGTTCTGGACGGCGCTGGCCGCCCACTGGATCAACTTGGGCCGTTAGTCTCGGTAACCACCGCACCTTCGCAAAGCCGCCCTATCAATCCATTGAACCGCGCGCCTATTAAAGAGGTACTGGACGTCGGCGTTCGGGCCATTAATAATCTGCTCACGGTCGGGCGCGGTCAACGCATGGGACTCTTCGCCGGCAGCGGAGTAGGTAAAAGTGTCTTGCTTGGCATGATGGCAAGATATACCAGCGCCGATGTAATTGTAGTGGGGCTAATCGGTGAACGGGGACGTGAGGTGAAAGAATTCATCACACATATTTTAGGAACGGAAGGGATGGCTCGTTCAGTTGTCGTCGCAGCCCCTGCCGACACCAGCCCGCTGATGCGCCTGCAAGGTGCCGCCTATGCCACAACAATCGCCGAATATTTTCGAGGCCAAGGCAAACATGTCTTGCTGATTATGGATTCGCTCACCCGTTATGCCATGGCTCAGCGAGAAATCGCACTGGCTATTGGCGAACCCCCAGCCACTAAAGGCTATCCGCCCTCAGTCTTCGCCAAGCTACCCCAGTTGGTTGAACGTGCCGGTAACGGTGCAGAAGGTGGCGGCTCAATCACCGCGTTTTATACAGTCCTTACCGAAGGTGATGACCAACAAGATCCAATCGCCGATAGTGCACGAGCCATTTTGGATGGCCACATCGTACTATCGCGCCGCTTAGCTGAACAAGGTCATTATCCGGCCATAGACATCGAAGCATCCATCAGCCGTGCCATGAGCAATCTGGTTCCGGAACAACATTTCACCTCGGTGCACCATTTCAAGCATCTGTATGCACATTATCAACGTAACCACGATTTGATCAGTGTCGGCGCGTATGTCAGTGGCAGCGATCCGCTATTGGATGAAGGGATTTCCCTTTATCCGCACATGGAAAGCTTCCTCAAACAAGGCATGTTTGAACGTGAATCCTACGCAAGTGGTCTCACTGCTTTTGGCCAACTATTCAATAATACGCACTAAGGAGGCTAAATCATGTCCAAAACATTTTCCATGCAACCATTAGTACATTTAGCTCATCAAAAAAATGAGGATGCCACCCGAAAATTTGGTCAACTCATCCAGCAACAACAAGCCGCCCAAACTAAACTTCAAACCCTGGAGCAATATCGAGCGGACTACCAAGTACGCTTGCAACAAGCGGTAGTAAACGGAATTGATCAGTCCAGCTTATCCAATTTTCATGAATTCATTCACCGACTGGACGAAGCAATTGCACAACAGCGCAAAGTCTTTGAACAATCCCATCTTCTAATGCAAGCCGGACGCAACGAACTAGCCAATGCGCAGCGCAACATGAAATCTTTTGACACATTGGCACAACGTCATCTGGAAAACGAGAAAAAATTGCAAGACAAACGTGAACAACGGCAACAGGACGATCATACACGACGCCACTCTGCACTCAGAGCCGGTATCGCACAGGAAGAAATATAATTTCAGGAGACATCATGCAAAACATAGTCACCCAGATATCATCGCCCGCCCTATCGGCACCCACATCCACCGCACCCGCAGACAATAACGCTTCCCCTGCGGAACCTTTCGGCAATATATTAGCGCGTCAGATTGCCGATAACGTCACACTTGACGAACTTAACACCTCGGAAATTGCCCTGCCTATCATATCCGCCGATGAAGACATGCATACTGCCACCACTACCGGCAAAGAAAAATCTGACGAAGCACAAACACCGCCCGTACCGGATGGTGTCAGCGCGTTACCCGGCGACATGCTGGCGGCATTGTTACCTGCCAACATCATCACACAAATATCAAACGTCCATTCACAATCTAGCCAATCAGAGGCAATCCCGAATGTCCATTCACAATCTGGCCGATCAGAGGCAATCCCGAATATTCATTCACAATCTGGCCGATCAGAGGCAATCCCGAATATTCATTCACAATCCGTCCGATCAGAAGCTATTTTAAACGTTCATTCACAACAATTTGGCCGTTCCGAAGCTATTATGGGTGAACAAACGCAACCCGTTGACATCGGTAATTTGCACAAAGGGCATGAAACACCGAACGCCGCATTGGATATGATTAATCCCGGCCATGAAATCAAAAATCAAGCGCTATTAGCCGATGCCCAACTTGCACCGTCTACTCACGCCCAACTTGACGCACCACAACCCAACACACCGGATCTCACTGCACTGCCCGTCCAAATATCCCACACGCCCCCCCTGAGTTCGCCAATCCAACAAACTGTAAACACACCATTGGCACATTCTGCGTGGGCTGATGACTTTAGCCAAAAAATCGTTTGGGTAGCCACCCAACATGAACAAAGTGCAGAGCTACATTTGAATCCACCCCAGCTCGGCCCGTTGGACGTATCGATAAAAGTGAATGGAGATCAAGCTACTGCGATCTTTACTTCGCCACATGCCGTAGTACGAGATGCTATCGAACAAGCACTCCCTAAGCTTCGTGAAATGTTGGCCGATAACGGAATCATGCTGGGCAATGCCTCCGTGAGTGATCAATCTCCCAGAGAACAGCAAGCCGGGCAGTCAGGCCACCCGCAAAAAAGGGAAGGCTGGCAAACAAAAATAGATCAGGCTATCCTCGTCGGCAGCCCACCAATTGGATCAGGGCATCGCCAACAGGGACTCGTGGATACTTTTGCCTGATAGCTTATTCAAAATACAGGGTAAATGTTCGAATGTTTATTTTAAATAATTAGGCATTACGCGGAGATTATTTTTCTTTCCCAAAAGTAGCGTTGCCCAATTAGGTTAGACCTAACTGCCAAGTTGGAGGAAATTTCCCGCGTTATTCAAAATATCATTCCAATTGTATTTCCCTGATAATCCATCCCAGTAATCAAGGAGCAACAATGTCAAAACCAGCGGAAAAAAAAGGTGCAGCGGACGCAGCCCCAGCTGATGCCGTGGCAAAACCAAAAAGCAAAAAATTATTGTTTATCATAGGTGGCGTCCTGATTTTAGGCATAGCAGGAGGTGCCGGATGGTACTTCACCAAAAAAGGAAATCACGCTGACACCGCCAAAGTAGAAAAACACGTCGAGCCGCCAAAATTTGTTGCACTGGATCCGTTTACAGTTAACTTGCAACGGGAGACTGCCGATCAGTTCCTGCAAATTGGCATCACACTAAAAATATTCCAACCCGAACTTGAAGAAAAAATAAAACAAAATCTGCCGGAAATTCGCAGCCGCTTACTGGTATTGCTGTCCAGCAAATATGCTTCAGAGCTGGTGGCAACCAATGGCAAGAAAAAGCTGGTCGACGAAATTATTTCTGAAACCGAAACTGTCCTTGGCCTACGTGCGGCGAAAACTCGCCCCGTAGCCCCCCCAAAACCCCATTCGGCTCCCGCTGCAGAGGAAGAACATCCGGGAGCAGCTGCCAATTCTGATGAAGCCCCTGCCACAACAGAAGATGCGGCGGCAGCTACAGAAGAAGCAGCACCCAAAAAAGCAGTACCGGCCGCACCGAATACCGAAACAGCCGAAAAAGTCATCGACGTTTTATTTACTTCTTTCATTATTCAGTAATGAACTCATGAGCGATTTTCTTTCCCAAGACGAAGTTGACTCACTGCTCAAAGGCGTAACCGGAGAACCGGATGAAGTCGAAGCGGCAGAAGAACCAGCGGGTACAATACGGCCGTATAACCTGGGTTCGCAGGAACGAATCGTACGCGGCCGCATGCCGACGATGGAAATCCTCAATGAGCGCTTTGCACGCCTATTCAGAATTGCCTTATTCAACTTGATTAGGCGCACAGCGGAAATTTCAGTGGGTCCCATACGTGTTCAAAAATTCAGCGAATTCCTCCGCAATCTACCTATACCCGCCAACATTAACATCGTACAAGCCAAGCCCTTACGCGGTAATGGACTATTTATTTTCGATCCCAACCTAGTATTTTTAGTGATCGACAATATGTTCGGCGGTGATGGGCGTTTCCACACGCGGGTCGAAGGACGCGAATTTACCCAAACCGAACAGCGTATCATCCAGCAACTACTGGCTACTGTATTCGAGTCTTATAATAAAGCCTGGCAGGCAATATATTCTCTGCAATTCGAATTTGTACGTTCTGAATTGAACCCGCAATTCGCCAATATCGCCACACCGAATGAAGTGGTTGTCACCACCACTTTTGACATTGAATTCAGTGGTGTTGGCGGCGCATTCCATGTGTTGTTACCCTATTCCATGATAGAGCCAATCCGCGAACTACTCTATAGCACCATGCAGGGCGACCACATGGCTGTAGACAAACGCTGGTTACGCACGTTGTCCAAACAGGTGCAATCCGCGGAAATTGAATTGACTGCAATTCTCGGCCACACCAAAGTTAAATTTGAACAGGTGCTGGAAATGCGCAACGGCGATTTTATTCCGTTGGAAATAGCAGACAGCATAACGGCTTTGGTGGATGAAGTGCCTGTATTGCAATGCAAGTACGGTGTTTCCAACAATCAATATGCCCTTAAAGTGGAAAAAATACTGAGCAACTCAAATAGCGAATTGGCTAACGGAGACGATGATGACTGACGAAAATATGGATGCAATTAGCGCTGATGACTGGGGAGCTGCAATGGCAGAACAGGCTACCAGCTCGTCATCTGAAACCGATGACTGGGGTGCGGCAATGGCTGAACAGGCAGCCAGCGAGCCCCCCCAACCGGCTGCCCAACCGCACGCATTCCCGCAATTTTCCAGTTCGGCCGGTGCCACAACACGCAATGATCTGGACATGATCATGGACATTCCGGTTCAATTAACCGTTGAACTTGGCCGCACCAAGATGCCCATCAAAAATCTGTTACAACTGGCGCAAGGATCAGTAGTGGAACTAAATGGCCAAGCAGGTGAACCGCTTGATGTCATGATCAACGGCTTTCTGATTGCACAAGGCGAGGTTGTAGTCGTGAACGACAAAGTAGGTATCCGCCTTACCGACGTTATCACACCGTCTGAACGCCTGCGTCGCATCAGCCGCTAACATGAAAAAATCAAAAAATCTGTTTGCCGAATCTGGCATTACTTTCACGCGCCTGTCCCTCTTTGCCGGATTTTACGCCCCGCTTCCCGCAATAGCGGAAAGTGCACGCCCTACTTACACCCCTCCCGAACCTGTGGCCCTGTCATCCGGCAGCATACTGCAGGTTATTGTCAGCCTATTACTGGTACTGGCAGCAGTAGTGCTGGTCGCATGGATATTAAAACGAATTAATCTGCCCCAACGCACCGCCGGTAACCTGCTTAAAGTTCAGGCCACCCTCGCAGTCGGTCAACGCGAACGTATCGTACTGGTTGAAGTTAATGATACTTGGCTGGTGGTAGGCGTTGCGCCCGGACAGGTACGCACCCTGCACAGTATGCCAAAAACAGAATTACCCGATGTACCAACAGATAACATTACCGGCACCAATGGAAAATTCCAGGATTGGCTGAAACAAATAATGGAAAAACGTAATGCGTCTTAATTCGTTTCTAATGACAACCCTGCTACTGGGCTTTATCCCCGCAGCATATGCGGTTGACCCCGGTCTGCCCGCATTAACCAGCACACCGGCTGCAGGAGGCGGACAAACCTACTCGCTTAGCCTGCAAACATTACTACTGCTTACTTCACTCAGTTTTTTACCGGCAGTCATGCTGATGATGACCAGCTTTACCCGCATCATTATCGTGCTGGCGTTGTTACGCTCTGCTCTTGGCACCCCCTC
>JBIIMQ010000097.1:0-7678 GCA_044337935.1 Candidatus Nitrotoga sp. | reverse complement strand
CAAACCTCCAAACATCGGGGGCAATTCTAACATTCAAATATCCCATCTTAAACTTCGCACAGGACAAGACCACTCAGACCGGCCGTTGAACCAAATGAATTGAAACCCAACCGCTCTATTTCAACCAGCCCTTGCGATGGAATATCCAGAATGGCACCGCCACCGATAACACCATTAACAAAAGCGCAAAGGGATAACCCAGGCTCCAGCTGAGTTCGGGCATATGCTTGAAGTTCATGCCGTAGATGGAAGCAATCAGCACGGGTGGCAGCAGTGCCACCGAAGACACGGAGAACAAGCGGACGATCTTGTTCTGGTTGACGTTAATAAAGCTGATGGTCGCAACCATCAAGAAATTGATTTTATCGAACAGGAAGCTGGTGTGCCCGTCCAGAGAGTCGATGTCCTGCATGATCTGGCGCACATCGTCCATTTGTGAAGACGACAGTAATTTGCTCCGCATCAAAAAAGATATTGCCCTGCGTGTATCCATGACATTGCGACGGATACGCCCATTAAGGTGCTCGGCATGTGCAATTTTTATCAGCACGGAGGAAGCATGCTTGTCACTGAGTTTAGCATTCAGCACTTTGCTACTTACTTGCCCCAGTTCGGCGTACACTCCTTCCAGCGCATCGGCGGAAAACTCCACATCCATTGAATATAAATCAATCAGCACATCCTTGCAGTCCCCCACATCTTCCGGCTGGCCGAATTTCACCAGCCGCCTTTGATGAAACACGGGCAAATCTTCGTCATGCACGCTGAAAAGTGTATTGCCAAACAGCACAAAAGCCACCGTGACACTGCGTGAACTACTCTCTTTGCCAAGCAAGAAATCGGAGCGCAAATGCAGCTCGCCATTGTCCTCATAAAACCGTGCGCTAGCTTCAATATCCCGCAAATGCTCGGGCTTGGGCAAAGTCAAATGGTAAACCTGCTCTATCCATTTTCGTTCTTCGTCATTGGGCGCAATAACATCAATCCATATCGGATGATCGGCACTGCGACCATCCTGCTCATCAAGAGAAATTTTATTCAGGCGACCATTGCTGAGTGCGTAAGCGTTAATCATGACAAATTTCCCGCGTGGCTTATGCCGCACGCCTGGCAAAAATTAATAGTTAACGGGATCATCCTCAAAGCACAGCTTGTAATGCCTGCTTTCAATTTAATGGTAGTTGCCCGCCCCATCCCAAGTCCTTTCAACAACACTAGCCCTACGACAAAATAAATTATTCCAGATTCTGTATCTGTTCACGCATCTGCTCAATCAATAGCTTCATTTCCATGGACGCGCGCGAGACTTCCGCATCGACGGATTTTGAGCCCAGCGTGTTCGCCTCGCGGTGCAGCTCCTGCATCAAAAAGTCCAAGCGTTTGCCCACCGTTCCGCCTTTGGCCAGCACCCGCTTCATTTCTGCCAGATGGGTTTGCAGACGCGACAATTCTTCATCCACATCAATTTTGCTGGCGAACAGTGTGATTTCCTGCCGCACGCGTTCATCATCGCCCGTTTGCAGTGCGGTACGCAAACGCCCGGCCAGCTTTTCTTCATACGCTGCAATAGCCGCCGGAATGCGCGGGGCAACCAGAGTGCAGGTGGCCTCAATTTGCTCTATACGCTGCGACAAAAATGCCTGAAGCTTTTCGCCTTCGCGTCCGCGTGCGGCAGTGAATTCGTTCAACACTTGATGCAGCAGTTCGGGCACCATGGTTTGCAATGTGTCGATCGGAATTGCCGCATTCTGCAATACACCGGACCAGCGCAACACATCGGCAACACTCAGGCTATCTGCTGCGGGCAAAATCGCCTGCACTTCATTGCTCCATAGCGCCAGTTGCTGTACCAGCGAATGATTGAGCTGCGCCGGATTTTGTACGGATGTTCGCGGAACAAAATTAATCCGGCATTCAACTTTGCCGCGCGTCAGTTGCGCCGTAAGAATTTCGCGCAACATGGGTTCCAGCATGCGCAGCTCATCCGGCATGCGTAACTGAAGATCAAGGTAGCGGTGGTTGACCGCGCGCAGTTCCACTGCAAGCGATCCGGTATCAATTTCAGTTGCGGCAGTGGCAAAACCGGTCATGCTAAAAATCATTGGATCTCCGAATAACAATAAGTTGAGTGATACATTAACCCGATTTAACCGTTAAGCAACGGCCTGACTCACCGGGTCATGCCACGTTTTCAGGCATTGAAAACAGCATGCGCATTATATGACGATTGCACCCCATGAATTTTGATATATAAAATCCCCAACATGCTTGCAGCAAGCGTCTCAGACTAATTCTGATAGCCTTGGCGGCACACGCTATAATGCGTGTTATTTCATTTTTGGATTATTTTTATGCGTCCCAGTCAGCGGCAAACCGATCAGCTTCGTTCCATTTTAATCACACGTAATTACACCAAACATGCCGAAGGTTCGGTGCTGATCGAGTGTGGCGACACAAAAGTCATCTGCACCGCCAGCGTGGAGGAGCGCGTTCCACCCCACAAAAAAGGCACCGGCGAAGGGTGGGTTACCGCAGAATATGGCATGTTGCCGCGTTCTACCGGTAGCCGCATGGGACGTGAAGCCGCCAAAGGCAAGCAATCCGGACGCACGCAGGAAATTCAGCGTTTGATCGGACGCAGTTTGCGCTCGGTGGTGGATTTAAAACAATTGGGCGAACGCACCATCCAGATAGATTGCGACGTAATCCAGGCCGATGGCGGAACGCGCACTGCCAGTATTACCGGTGCTTTTGTCGCCTTGCACGATGCCGTTAGCGGATTGATCAAGCAAGGGTTGATTCAGGAAAATGCGTTGCGTGATTTCGTCGCCGCGATTTCGGTGGGAATTTATCAGGGCGTGCCGGTGCTTGATCTCGACTACGCCGAAGATTCTTCATGTGATACCGACATGAATGTGGTGATGACCGGTGCGGGGCACTTCATAGAAGTGCAGGGGACGGCAGAAGGCCACGCATTCAGCCGCACCGAAATGGATGCCATGCTCAGTCTGGCGCAATCCGGCATCGCGCAATTAATCGGGATGCAGCGCGCAGCGCTGGCAATATAACGAACCATGCGCAAACTGGTTATTGCCTCCAACAACCCGGGTAAATTGCGCGAGTTGCAATTGACGCTTGCGTCACTTCGCATCGAGATATTTACACAGGCTCAGCTTGGTATTGAAGAAGCTGAAGAACCCCACTGCACGTTCATTGAAAATGCGCTGGCCAAAGCGCGTCACACCAGCCGTATCAGCGGCTTGCCCGCACTGGCGGATGATTCCGGCTTATGCGTGGCCGCCATGGGTGGAGCACCGGGTGTGCTATCCGCTCGTTATGCGGGCGACCCAAAATCGGATTCGCGCAACAATGAAAAACTGTTGCGTGCAATGGAAGGCGTAACGGACCGGCGTGCATATTATTACTGCGTGCTCGTGCTGGTGCGCCATGCAGACGATCCGCAACCGCTCATTGCGGAAGGTGAATGGCATGGCGAAATTGCGCAACAGTTGCGCGGTGAAGAAGGATTCGGTTACGACCCGTTATTCTGGTTGCCGCAACTCAACAAAATGAGCGCGGAATTAAACCGCGACGAAAAAGCACAGATCAGCCATCGCGCGCAGGCACTGCATGCTCTGCTGCAAAAACTGCAAATTGCGGCGTATTAACTATTGAAATTTGTAAACACGCCCGGATATTTCAACCGCGCGCCGTAAACGATAATATCGCCCGCGTCGTTATTGCTAATGACAATAACTTTGTCCGCGTTTTTCCAGATATTGCTGGTGGTATTCCTCGGCGGGATAGTAACGGGTGGCAGCCACAATTTCAGTGGCTATCGGTTTATCATACCGGCCACTTTTTTCCTGCTGATTTTTTGAAGTGGTTGCGGCGGCTTCTTGTTGTGCTGAATGAAAGAAAATCGCAGAGCGGTATTGCGTGCCAATATCCGGCCCTTGGCGATTACGTTGTGTCGGATCATGGCATTGCCAGAAAATTTCCAGCAGCTGTGTATAGCTAACCTGTGCCGGATCAAAAGTGACTTGTACCGCTTCGGCGTGGCCGGTCGTGCCATTGCACACTTCCGGATAAGTTGGATTGGCCGTGTCGCCGCCGGTATATCCGACACTTGTTTCATGTACGCCCGGAATCTGCCTGAATGTAGCTTCCACGCCCCAGAAACACCCTGCTGCAAATGTTGCCTGTTCCATATTTGTCCTCTTAGTTGAACTCACCGTATACATGAATATTAACCTTTTACACCCACTCGACTCCACGACACAAGAGGTCAATTTCAAGGCGTTACCGCCGTTGTCTTTGTACATCCACATTCCATGGTGTGTGCGCAAATGCCCTTATTGTGATTTTAATTCGCATGAGGTGCGCAAGCCCCTGCCGGAACAGGAATACGTGGCGGCATTAGTGCGCGATCTGGAACTGGCTTTGCCGCAAATCTGGGGACGCAAGGTGTATACCGTGTTCATCGGCGGCGGCACGCCCAGCCTGCTTTCTGCTCAGGCTATGGAGCAAATTCTCGCTACAGTTCGCATGTTATTGCCGCTCGATCATGGCGCGGAAATTACGTTGGAAGCCAATCCGGGCACGGTAGAAACCGACAAATTTGCCGGTTTCCGTGATGCGGGAATCAACCGGCTATCGCTCGGTATTCAAAGTTTCAACGATACTCATCTCAAAGCGCTGGGACGTATTCACGATGCAACCGAGGCACGACGGGCAATTGAAATCGCACAGCAGCATTTTGACAATATCAATCTGGATTTAATGTACGGCTTACCGCAGCAAACACAGACAGAAGCAATGCAGGATGTGCAAGCCGCGCTGGAATTTGCGCCGCAACATTTGTCCTGCTACAACCTTACGCTGGAACCAAATACACTTTTTCACCGTTATCCACCGGCCTTGCCGGACGATGATCTATGCAGTGCCATGCAACAGGAAATTGAACAGTTATTAAGCACGCGCGGCTACCAGCATTACGAAACTTCGGCTTTTGCACAACCCAAAAAACAGGCTCGACATAACCTGAATTACTGGCAATTTGGTGATTATCTGGGCATCGGCGCGGGCGCGCACAGTAAGCTGAGTTTCCCGGACAAAGTGCTGCGGCAGATGCGTTACAAACAACCGCAAGCCTACCTGCAACAAGTGGAGCAGGGCGTGCCGGTGCAGACCGAAGAAATAGTGAAGCGCGAAGATTTGCCGTTTGAATTCATGATGAATGCATTGCGCTTGAACCAAGGGTTTGCTGATACATTATTTGCCGAGCGCACCAGTTTGTCATTACTGTTGATCCGCCATGAACTGGAGCAAGCTGAACAACGCGGTCTGCTTGAACGCAGCCTGCAGCGCATTGCACCAACCGAGTTGGGCCGACGCTTTTTAAATGATTTGCTACAAATATTTTTGCGCAAGTAAGGTTGTGTGACACTGCCAGTCCACGATGACTCTAATCCCCCCTAGCCCCTTTTGCAAAGGGGGAAAACGCGAATCAGGTCTACGGATTATCCAAGGCAACTAGCATTTCTTGAACACCAAATCCCATACGCCATGTCCCAGACGCAGCCCGCGTTGTTCAAATTTAGTTAACGGGCGATACGCCGGACGCGGGGCATAATCCGCCGCAGTATTTGCCAGTAATTTTTCGCCGCTCAAAACAGCGAGCACCTGTTCAGCATAATCCTGCCAATCGGTGGCGACATGAATATACCCGCCCGGTTTTATTTTCCTCACCAGTTGCGACACAAACGAAGGCTGAATCAGGCGACGCTTGTTATGGCGTGCCTTGTGCCAAGGGTCGGGGAAAAAAATATGGACACCATCCAGCGCGTTATCGGCCAACATGTCGCGCAACACTTCAACTGCATCATGCTGAATGATGCGGATATTTTTCAAGCCCGATTCATCAATCTGTTTGAGCAAACTGCCCACGCCCGGGGTATGCACCTCAAGAGCAAGATAATCATTTTGCGGATGCGACCGGGCGATGGCGGCAGTGGTCTCGCCCATGCCAAAGCCGATCTCGAGAATTTTTGGCGCATTTCTACCAAAAACATTTTCCAAATCCAGCAGCCGGGAAAAATAAGGAATGCCATAAACCGGCAGAAGCGTATCCAGACAACGCTGTTGCGCATTGGAGATACGCCCTTGCCGCAACACATAGCTGCGAATGTGCGAGGAGCGCTGCGGCATCAAGTTATCAACCCGCTGGTAGGTGAGCTGGGCGAAGCGCTATATAATTTTTTTGGCATGCGCCCGGCCAGGAATGCCATGCGGCCAGCCTCCACGGCCTGCTTCATGGCAGAGGCCATTAATACCGGCTGCTGTGCAGCGGCGATAGCGGTATTCATCAACACCCCATGGCAACCGAGCTCCATGGCGATGGCCGCGTCTGAGGCAGTGCCCACGCCCGCATCCACAATAACGGGTACTTGCACGCGATCCATGATGAGCTGCAAATTCCACGGATTGAGGATGCCCATGCCGGAGCCGATCAACGAAGCCAGCGGCATGATCGCGACACAGCCTATATCTTCCAGTTGCTTTGCGACAATAGGATCGTCCGAGGTATACACCATCACCTGAAAACCATCCGCCACCAGCGTTTTTGCAGCGGCAAGCGTCTCCACCACATTCGGATAAAGCGATTGCGGATCACCCAGCACTTCCAGCTTGACCAGACTATGTCCGTCCAACAGCTCGCGTGCCAATCGCAAAGTGCGCACGGCGTCGTCCGCGCTGTAGCACCCGGCCGTGTTGGGCAGCAGGGTATATTTCGATGGCGGGAGAACATCCAGCAAATTTGGCTCGCCCGGGTTTTGCCCGATGTTGCTGCGACGAATAGCGATGGTGATGATCTCCGCGCCACTGGCCTCCACCGCCGCCCGTGTTTCGGAAAAATCCTTGTATTTGCCGGTGCCGATCAACAGGCGCGAGTTATAACTTTTGCCCGCGATAAGCAATGTATCTTTGTTCATTAATATAATTCCGTGATTAACCGCCACCGACTGCGACAACGATTTCAAATCGGTCGCCATCTGCCAGCAATTGTTGATTGAATTGTCCGCGCGGTAAAATTTCACCGTTGCGTTCCAGCGCGATACGCTTGCCTGTCAGTTGCATCTGTTCTAGGAGCGTAGCGACGGAAACAGGATGATCGAATTGGCGAATTTCGCCGTTAATTGAGACTGAAATCACTTTCAAATTCTGGCCGTGTTAAGGTAACATCCATTCTACATGCGGGCGTCGTATAATGGTAATACCCTAGCTTCCCAAGCTAGCGCCGTGGGTTCGATTCCCATCGCCCGCTCCAAACCTCTCAATGAAAAACTTCGCGCAGTGCCTGATTGCCTGGCACGCGACGCACGATCGCCACGACCGAAAAAGGCAACTCCCGAACAGAATGCAACGCTGCTGGTGCCGCCAAACAAAACCCCGGGACGAGGTACCGGGGTTTTTCTGGATGAATCAGACTGATCTGGCGCAGGCCGCTTTGCCCGCGCCAATCCGCAAAATCCTCAGGGCGATTCAAAGATCCGGCGGTCATTGGCCGGCTGCACCGGCCGCGCATTATAGGGATAATGACTGGCAAAGATGTCAATCTGCTGCGACGAAACCTGAATCGGATTCTTCATCACTACCCACCGCACGTTCTCTCTGC
>JBIIMQ010000096.1:0-7691 GCA_044337935.1 Candidatus Nitrotoga sp. | reverse complement strand
CATGAATGCGGCACGCAGATAAGTGCTTGTTTTGCAAACAAGGGGCTTGGAAGTACGGCTCTTGGCCGCATAAAAACCGGAACGGCTTACTTCCAGAACGCGGCAACTCTGTTGAACAGGGATCGCCTTCTGTTGCAATAGGGCGATAAGCGGGTAGCTCATTAAAGATTTTGGTGATGTTGCCGTTACATGGCCATAACAATAAAAATCAGAAAGGCAATTCAACCAAAGGAGGAACGTCATGAAACTTAAAAAATACTTTGCACAGTTGCGCCGCTTGGGGCAAGAAATATTCTTGATGTACCAGCAGCATTAGCAGCACCCGAAACGAGAGGCAGCGCATGTTCATACGGTAGTAAGTGCTGATCGTCGCTAACGACACCACCAATTCCGTTTGCATGCGATCTTCCTCTAGGCAGCGCCTTAACCATTGTTAGACACAGCCTGTCAGTGAATCAATCACCCCTACGGTGTTGCTTCCTAATTGGCCAAGCATAAAATCAATTCAATATTTAAACGTAAATATAACTAATATGCTTTATTTGAAAAAATATGATACTATTCGAGCATATCATTTTAAATATGATACTATCCGAACATATTTTTTTAAAAGTTATTTGCCTGTAAATGCTCAATTGCTCGGAAAATTTGTCATGACTCATTATAAACGGGTACCAAAGACGTTTTGTACAACGCGTGAGGCGGCAGAACTTCTGCGTGTATCGTTGCGCACTGCACAAAAGTGGGCAGAATCTGGCCTGCTTAAAGCTTGGAAAACAAACGGTGGCCATCGCCGTATCTCGCGCCAATCTATTGAGCACCTCATCGCTAATCCCTTCGCGCGCGAATTTTCCACAGAAGACATTTCGACGCAAATTACGAACGTTTCTGTAGACCCCGTTCTGCCAGTAAACTTGAATATTCTGGTAGTCGAAGATGACCCGACCTTACTTCTACTCTACGAGTTCAAACTTAGCAGCTGGCAAATGAAAGCCAGTATCCGGACTGCTAAAAACGGTTATGAGGCACTGATCGAAATTGGTTACGAGAAGCCAGATCTTTTGATTACTGACCTGCAGATGCCCGGCATGGATGGTTTCCACATGCTGCATACCATCTGCAGTTTGCCTAATCTGGCGGGCATGGCCGTTATTGTTGTGAGCGGCCTCGACCAGAAAGAAATCACCCGTCGCGGCAAGCTACCCGATGAGATTTCCGTTTTGTCTAAACCCATTCCATTCGACAAGTTGCGCGTCCTCGTCGAGCAGATAGCAGTTAAGCGCCAAGAGGTTGGAATAAATGGTAAAAATAGTCAAGCTAAAGAAACAAAACAGTTAGCAGCTTCTGAAGTACTTTAACAATTGACAGACTTAATCTAGGAACGTTAATGAGCAATTTCCCGAAAATTCTTTTAGTTGAAGATGATGATTTTTCAGTCTCTTTTGTAAAGAGCGTTCTTTCATCGGATTATGAGGTGCTGCATGTTGAAACTGGTCAAGCAGCCTTGGATTTTATTAAGAATGATCTTCCAGATTTGGTGCTGCTCGATGTCAATATGCCAGGCATGTCGGGCTACGAAGTCTGTCGTGCATTGCGTGACGATGATGATATAGGCACCTTGCCAGTCATTTTTCTTTCAGGCCTTGCCAGCGATGAGGAACGTTTGGCCGGATATGAAGCAGGCGGCGATGATTACCTGGCCAAGCCTGCGTCGGCCGATGAGTTGCGTACCAAAATCAAGCTTCAGGTGGCAATTCAAGCTGAACGCAGTCGCCTTAAAGAAGATCTTTCTAACGCCTTTACCACAGCCATGACGGCGATGTCCAGCACTGCAGAAATTG
The DNA here is from genome assembly GCA_044337935.1 of Candidatus Nitrotoga sp. Lineage (GTDB taxonomy): Bacteria > Pseudomonadota > Gammaproteobacteria > Burkholderiales > Gallionellaceae > Nitrotoga. The sequence continues at coordinate 5,850 of JBIIMQ010000096.1, read as the reverse complement.
GCGTTGCACTCCAGTTTTTGCGGACAAGCTTTACCTGTTCCACTTACGCTGTTCTGTGCCGCGAAGTGCTGAACACACTCAGTTCTTATGGTTTGGAAGCCAGTGTGCAGATTCGTGGCCAGCAGGGGGTGATGTCTGTAGGTGCCAATGGGCCTTGTTCGCCGCTGGAGGAGTCTGTGCTCACCAATATGTCCAAGAATGGACGCTTGTTTGAATTCGCATCACGTACCTCCTGTAGCTACGATCATGTCACTATCATCGTCAAGAGTGTAGCTCGCGATGACCCTGAAGGTCATGGGCGCATGAAAGATAACCTTGCCATGGTAGCCGAAGGAGCAGATGCGCGCGTCGCTGCGCTGGACAGCCATGCAACCATGGCCAGGCAGCACGCAGCACTCATAAAGCTGACTGCGAGTACCCGCAAGGCGCTACAGAGTATTGAGCGACGCCATCGTGAGCAAGGAATAAAAAACAACGAAATATTTCAGGTGCTGCAACAGCGCTTTGATTCTTCGATGCTGTCCATCGGTATCACCGAATCACAGGAAGAGGAACTGGCACAGTTGATTCTGAGCGCAGCGGCCAAAGCTAGAGCGCTGTTCAATGAAGGATTGGAGACTAGCGCGGACATGAACGACATTCTCAAGCAACTAGAGAATGTTGATAATCTTACCGGTATGGAGAGTGCTGCCTAGCTGGCAATGATCATTAAGGAAATAATGCAAAAAATGGCGCAATTCAGGCCAAAAATCGCAAAATCTCGCCCCGCATTCGGAAACTGCGCGCCGGACTCTAACTATATGGTGAATTGTTCGGTGTTTCCTTAAGTTAAGGCAGCGATGAAACAAGTGTTTAACATTGAAGGTTGAAGCATAAAAAAGGGTACGTTTATGGCCAAAATAATTCTTGCTGTTGATGATTCTGCGTCCATCCGTCAGATGGTGTCCTTTACGCTCAAGAGCTCCGGCTATGAGGTAGTCGAAGGCGTTGATGGTATGGATGGACTGGAAAAGGCAAAGGGAAGGACATTTAATCTGATTCTTACGGATCAGAACATGCCGCGCATGGATGGCCTGACGCTGGTGAAATCGCTGCGCGCCCTTCCGCAATATGCCACCACCCCGGTTCTGATGCTGACCACTGAATCATCGGCTGAAATGAAAGCCCAGGGCAAAGAGGCCGGTGCCACTGGTTGGCTGGTAAAACCATTTGACCCGATGAAGCTGCTTGAACTGGTTAAAAAGGTAATTGGCTAATTAAGGCCGGATTTTTAACTTATATGCTTCCAATTTCCAGTTTAATCCTACTAATGGAGGTGCCATGTCCTTCGACATGACCCAGTTCTATCAAGTGTTCTTTGAGGAAACTCAAGAGCACCTGACAAATATGGAGGCACTTCTGCTCGAACTGGATATTGCCGATCCGGATACTGAGCAGCTCAATGCGATTTTTCGCGCTGCTCACTCAATAAAGGGGTCTGGCGGTACCTTTGGGTTTACTGACCTGGCGCAAGTCACTCATATTCTTGAGAATCTTCTCGATCGCATCCGAAAAGACGAGTTAACGCTGACGATCGAAATGATTGATGCCTTTCTCGCTGCGGGTGATGTGCTGAAAATGTTGCTGGCATGTCATCGCGGTAACGGTGTCGCTGACATGGAAGAGGTAGAGGCGATCTGTGCGCGACTCAAGCAGTTGACCAATGACGAGTCCAAGCCCGAACCGGAAAGTACCATTGCAGCTGACAACACAGCTCAGACCCCGACGACTTCACCTGCTCCAGTCCCCGCTGCGCTTCCTGCCGGTACTTGGGAGGTAAGCTTTGACCTCGACCAGAATTCTTCAGATGCCTTGGTGACAATAGAAAATCTGTTGATCGAGATGGCGCAGAACTGCTCAGCCGAGTTACTTGAGTGTGTGAGCGATCAGGGGGGCGCCGACAAATCCACCTGCCGCATTTCGTTGGGCGAGGATGTTGATGTTGATTGGGTGCGCGGCTTGCTTGAGTTCGTTGCGCGCAGTGACAGCATCAGGTTTAAATGTATCGGCGATGACAGCGATAAAGTTGACGATGGTGCATATGGATTATTCGGTGATGATGTCGCCGTCAGTAAGGCGGATGCCGACGATAGTGATGGCTACGGACTTTTTGATGACGTCGTCAAGCCAAATGAGACACCTGAAAGCATACCGCCCGCTGTGACTGCCGGCAGCGAAGGGGATGGCTACGGTTTTTTTGTAGACATCCCCGCACCCGATTCTGCGCCAGATCTGACGGCCACTGCCAAGGCAGCCATGCCAAAGTCTGCCAGCGCAACTGACGCAATGGTGGCCAATCCTAATTCTGAAGATCGTCGCCAGATTCCTCGCACAAGCAGTACCGGCAGTGCAAGCGCCGATACCTCGATCCGCGTCGGCATCGATAAAGTTGATCAGCTCATCAATCTGGTCGGCGAACTGGTGATTACCCAGGCCATGCTGACTCAGTCCGCGCAGGGCGTGGATGCGTTGCTGTTTGAGCGCTTGTTCAGTGGTCTCGGCCAATTGGAGCGCAACACCCGAGACCTGCAAGAGTCTGTCATGTCCATACGCATGATGCCGATGTCTGTTGTTTTCTCACGCTTCCCGCGCGTGGTCCGCGACCTGTCACAAAAGCTCGGAAAGAAAGTTGAGCTAAAAACAATGGGCGAGAGCACAGAGCTTGATAAGGGGCTGATCGAACGGATCACTGATCCGCTCACCCATCTGATCCGGAATAGCCTCGACCACGGCATCGAAATGCCAGAGGATCGTATTGCCAAGGGCAAGCAGCCTACCGGCACGATTACCCTCAAGGCCTATCAGCAAAGTGGCAACATCGTGATCGAGGTCGGTGACGATGGTGCTGGCTTGAACCGTTCAAAAATTCTCGCAAAGGCTCGGGAGCGCGACCTGCCGGTGCATGACCAGATGACCGACGCTGAAGTCTGGATGTTGATTTTCGAGGCTGGATTCTCCACTGCCGACCAGATCACCGAGGTCTCCGGCCGTGGCGTGGGCATGGACGTTGTCAAGCGCAACATTACTGGAATGGGCGGTCGTGTCGAGATCGAATCCGTTATGGGTGTCGGCACGCGCATGACCGTACGCTTGCCGCTTACCCTTGCCATCCTTGATGGTATGTCGGTTGCGGTGGGTCAGGAAACCTACATTATTCCGCTGGGCTATGTTATCGAATCACTACAGGCCAGCCGCGACATGATCAAGAGCATGTCGGGCATTGAGCGAATGATTCAAGTGCGCGGCGAGTATCTGCCGGTGATTGCTCTCTATGAACTATTCAGTATCCCCAATTCATTAACGAACCTGAACGAAGGCATCATGGTGATCCTCGAGTCAGACGGCTACAAGGTTGCCCTGTTTATAGATGCACTGGTTGGTCAGCATCAGGTAGTGATCAAGAGTCTGGAAGCGAACTATCGGAAAGTTGCAGGCATCGGCGGTGCCACCATTATGGGGGATGGTCATGTTGCGCTGATTCTTGACGTTTCCTCACTCGTCCGGATGGCGCGTAGTACCACACCATCCGATACCAAACACACCGTTCAGGCGGCATAGTCGCGCACCCTGATTTTAAAAAAATCTTAAACTTCGAGGAGAGCCGTATGGTTCAAGACCAACTGGGTAATAGCATCAAAGGCAGTGACGGAAAAGAGGGTGGCACGACGCAGGAGTACCTGACTTTCACGCTTGGCCCTGAGGAATATGCCATGGATATTCTCAAGGTACAGGAAATACGGTGCTATGAAAATCCTACCACGATCGCCAACGCGCCCGAATTCCTGAAGGGCGTGATCAATTTGCGCGGTCATATCGTGCCTATTATTGATTTGCGTATCAAGTTCAATGTTGGCAAGGCCGAGTACACCGTATTCACGGTGGTCATCATCCTCAATCTGGGCACACGCGTGGTCGGCATTGTGGTCGACAGTGTGTCCGACGTAACCATGCTGCGACCTGACCAGATAAGTCCACCGCCAGAATTTGACGCGACGGTTAATACTAAATATATCAATGGATTAGGGTCTCTTGACGAACGCATGCTGATCATCGTGGATATTGAACGCCTGATGTTATCAGGCGAAATGGCACTGGTGGAGGACGCCGTTCATGTCTGAAATTTGTCGGCGACGTGAACGGCGCAGCGCAAAAAGTTCAATCAAATGAATGGCGCCGATATTGCAGCATTTGATAGTAATTACAACGATTAATTAGAGTGGAGATTTGACATGAGAAGCAACCTGCCTGTAACCCAGAACGAAATTCAGCTAACTGACTCGACCATGATCGTCTCGAAAACGAACCTCAAGGGCCAGATTACTTACGTCAACAAGGATTTTCTCGATATATCGGGCTTCACTGAGGCCGAGCTGATAAACGAGCCCCATAACATTGTGCGACATCCCGATATGCCGGTGGAGGCGTTTGCCGACTTATGGGCTACCCTCAAAGCTGGTCGGCCGTGGGTCGGGATAGTCAAGAATCGCTGCAAGAATGGCGATTATTACTGGGTTCACGCGCATGCCACTCCGATTCTTGAAAATGATCAGGTCACTGGCTATATGTCTGTGCGCACCATGGCGAGCCGAGAGCAGATCGCTGCGTCCGAAGCCGCCTATCGCTTGTTCCGCGAGAAGCGGGCTGGCAAAATGCGCATCGAGCTTGGACAGGCGCGCAAGGGTGGGCGGTGGAAGATGAAACTTGCAGACCTGGGCATCAGTACCAAGGTCATCACTGTGATGGCGGCACTTGTGGTTATTCTGCTTACCGTAGGCGTGGCAGGGCTGTGTGGTATCGGGAAAGCCAATGTCGACATGAAGGCGGTGCAGGATCGAGTGATTCCGTTGGGGCAAATAAATAACATCACCAACCTGCTCGATCGCAATCGCATCCTGATCATGGATGAGCTCCTTAATCCGTCGCCTGAGAACATCAGAAAGAACAGCGTCGAACTGGAAAAGAATATCGACAAGGTGGGCGATCTCTGGAAGGCCTATCAAGAGGCCAGTCTGATGCCGGAGGAAAAAATTCTGGCTGATAATTTTACCAATCTGCACACTGCATACATCAAGAACGCAATTCAGGCGACGCAACAACTAATTGCAGCGGGAGAACTTGATGATGCACGCGCCGCCTACAAGAACAAAATCAACACGTTGAATTCCGGGGTACGCGAGGCTGCCTTCAAGCTCGCCCAAATCAAGTCATCTGTATCAAAAACAGAGTTTGACAAGAGTGATGCGCGCTACAAATGGGTTCTTGCGATAAACGGCCTGCTCATGCTTGCAGGCGCACTGCTGGCAGCCATAGCTGGGTTTTACCTGATCCGTTCGGTGCGTGCGCCGATTGTCGCAGTGACTCGCATAATAACGCAAGCCACTCAGGGAATGCATCTGGACCCTATTGATATCAGCAGGAATGACGAGCTCGGGCAGATGCTGCAGGTGCTTGAATCCTGGATGACTCGCCTGGGCTTTGAAACTGCTGATAATAAGCGTCATGCAGACGAAAATCTGCGTATCAAAATTGCGCTGGACAACGTTTCAACCGGTGTCATGATCACTAATGCCGCGCGAGAAATCATCTATGCGAACGGTTCCGTCTCACGCATTCTCAAGGGGGCAGAGCTCGAGATTCGCAAATTACTGCCCAACTTTAACGCCGACAAGCTTATCGGTGTGAACATCGACAGCTTCCATAAAAATCCGAAACATCAGGCTGATATGCTTGCAGGCCTGACAAAATCCTACACCGCTCAACTTACCATCGGCAGTCTCCGTATGCAGGTTATTGCCAGCCCGGTTATCAACG
>JBIIMQ010000094.1:0-7735 GCA_044337935.1 Candidatus Nitrotoga sp. | reverse complement strand
TTAGATGCCGGACAAGCCAAAGTACAAAAAATAGAAGAAAAAGCCAAAGCCGACGGCACCGTGACCAATCAGGAACGCAAGCGCATCCATCATCATCAAGATGTAGAAAGCAAAAAAATTCGCCGTATGAAGCACAACGAAAATCACTCGCATTAATTAACTTTTCACTTTAGTTCGCATTCAAAGAGCGCTACGCCGACTTTCGGCGTAGCATCTTTCATTCCGCTCTTAAAATATCAAATCTCATAAATAAAAAATGCCTTCATTTACCCGTTCAGTTGCGTTGATTTTTTGGGCCATAGTTACGATGGCGCTACTAATTATGTGGCGACCGCTGCATGCCGGACCAATTCGCGACCGCCTCGTTGAACATCGTATTGCACAATTAGCAAATGACCATGAGGAAGGCGAACAAGCAAAGCCGATATCTTTGCCCGACGGAATTCAACTTGTGGGCGATGTTCCTTACGGTACGGATAATCAGCAACGCATGGATGTCTACCTGCCGCAACAAACTAAAGGAGCGCCTGTAATTTTCATGGTACATGGTGGCGCTTGGCGCTGGGGAGATAAGAGTGCAACAAACGTTATCCAAAATAAAGTGAAGCACTGGGTACCCAAAGGGTTCATATTCATCTCTGTCAATTACCGGTTATTTCCCAAGGCACGCCCATTGGAACAGGTGCAAGATATTGCCAGCGCGCTTACTACGGCCCAAAACATGGCAACATCGTGGGGAGGTAATAAGGAGAAATTCATCATAATGGGACACTCGGCGGGTGCGCATCTTGTCGCCCTGCTAACCGCTTCACCCGACATTGCTTTTAAATCGGGGGCAAAGCCATGGCTCGGTACCGTTTTGCTCGATAGCGCAGCATTCGATATGGTAAAGATCATGGAGGCGAAGCATGCCCACTTGTATGATCTAGTCTTTGGAAAAGATGATGCTTACTGGCGAGCCGCATCGCCCCTGCATATACTTTCTAAAAACGCCATCCCATTCGTGGCGGTATGCTCCACACACCATGTAGACTCATGCCCGTGGGCAACCGAATTTGTCGTTAAGGCGGGATCACTTAAAGTGCAAGCAAGCGTTCTGGAACAAGATCTCTCACATAAAGACATCAACCAGAAATTGGGCCTCGAAGGCCGCTATACCAGTGCGATTGAGACATTCATGGGCGGGCTTGATAAATCAATAATGCAGCGGTTAACAAATGGCGTTGGATTGTGATCACGATGCGAATCACAATTTGACCGTTGTTGCCCTGATGCAATCTACGGCATTATTTTTGACACGACTGATGACGCGAGCCTAACGAAAGATCACATAGGCAAATGACTACCCGACGAGTCGCCTGCATTTCCACTACCCTAAACGATTCATGAATATGACATCTGTCCGACGAACATCTTGCTCAACAGATCGGCCGCAGGCCTGTATTTTTGCTTAAAAATTATCGGAATGCAGATGGCTACAACGATACAAAACGTAACCAGATCGACATCCATAACACCTTGATTATCTGGTCGGGGCGAGAGGATTCGAACCTCCGACCACTTGGCCCCCAGCCAAGTACGCTACCAGGCTGCGCTACGCCCCGAAGCGAAAGATTATATCAGAGCGAGCAAACAACGGATAAAAACTTGGACCGGAAATACTCTAAAGATGGAGGCGGGGGTCGGAATCGAACCGGCGTCCACGGCTTTGCAGGCCGCTGCATAACCACTCTGCCACCCCGCCATGTTGCGCACGCTTTAAGCAAAAATTAGGGAAAGAGACACATCATCCCAAGGATGTGGAGCGGGAAACGAGGCTCGAACTCGCGACCTCAACCTTGGCAAGGTTGCGCTCTACCAACTGAGCTATTCCCGCAAAAACGAAGTGCGCATTATTAGTGATAATGCCCCCGATGTCAAGAAAACGGCTTTCGTTAACTCTCTGACTACCCCGTTTGACTGGGAAAAACCATGATGTTTTTGCTAACGTGGCGAGCATCTCTGTATAATGCGCACCGTGAAATGAGTCTGTTGAGAATCCTCATGTCACACTTGCTTTACATCACGCCCGGGTGGTGAAATTGGTAGACACAACGGACTTAAAATCCGTCGGCTGGAAACGGCTGTACCGGTTCAAGTCCGGTCCCGGGCACCAAGCAATCACGCTGCCGCATGAAAATATAATCAGCCGCACAATCGTTGAGTCCGTCAAAATATTCCCATTAATCCGCTCCGCTGCCCATTCTGAATACCACCGCAAGCACCCATTCCCCACAGCACCGGCAGAAATGAAATTCGGTTTTTTGAGGTATCCCAATGCTGAGTAAACTCAACTCCTCCCAATACGAAGCTGTCAAATATCTGGATGGCCCCTTATTAGTGCTGGCAGGTGCTGGTAGCGGAAAAACACGTGTTATTACCCATAAGCTTGCCTATTTAATTGAGCAATGCGGCTATGCGCCTCGCAACATCGCCGCTATTACATTCACCAACAAAGCTGCCAATGGAATGCGTGAACGTGTCGGCAAGCTGCTATCCGGACAAAATATCAAGGGATTAACCATCAGCACCTTTCATGCACTGGGGATGCAAATCCTGCGCGAAGAAGCCGGCCTGCTCGGCTACAAAAAACAATTTTCAATTTTCGACAGTGCAGACACGGCGAAAATTATTAGCGAATTATTGGGCGCACCGGACAAACAGGACATTCGTATCGCACAGAGTGTGATATCCAAATGGAAATCCTCTTTCATCTCACCGGAACAAGCATTAAGTCTGGTTGAAAACGAAGCGGATCATCGCACCGCATTACTCTATGCGCGTTATCAGGAAACATTACGCGCCTATCAGGCGATGGATTTTGATGATTTAATCCGTTTGCCGGTGGATTTATTTCAGAGTTTTCCGGAAGCCCTGCAGCGCTGGCAGCAACGTTTTCGTTACTTGTTGATCGATGAATATCAGGATACCAATGATTGCCAATATCAAATGACCCGCCTACTGGCGGGTAGCCGCGCAGCACTGACCGTAGTGGGCGACGATGATCAAGCAATTTACGCCTGGCGCGGGGCAAGCACGGCGAATTTACAAAATTTGCAAAATGATCACGCAAAGTTACGCGTTATTAAACTGGAACAAAACTACCGTTCATCGCAACGTATTTTGACCTGTGCCAACCATTTAATACACAACAATACCAAGTTATTTGAAAAAATATTATGGAGTGATCATGGGCCGGGCGACCCTATCCGCGTATTTGCGGCCCGGGACGACGAGAATGAAGCGGAATCTGTAGTCATACGTTTACTGGCACATAAATTTGAACACAATACTCGCTTCTCCGACTACGCCATCCTGTATCGCAGCAATCATTTATCGCGTACTTTTGAGGAACAACTGCGTGAACAGAAAGTACCTTATACCGTCAGTGGCGGCAGCTCTTTTTTTGATCGTGCGGAAATCAAGGATGTCACAGCCTATCTACGCCTGATTGCAAATACAGACGATGATCCGGCTTTCATCCGCGCTATTACCACGCCTAAACGGGGTATTGGCAACCAGACACTGGAAAAGCTTGCGAGCTATGCCGCCACACGCAATATCAGCCTATTTGAGGCCGCTTTCGAGAGCGCCATGGCACATCAACTCCCTGCACGGCAACATGAGGAATTGCTGACCTTCTGCAATTTTATTAATCGCATGGAAGCCCGTGCCGGCAAAGAAGCGTGTGCGACGGTGATGACAGATTTAATGAGCGCAATAGATTACGAGGCGTGGCTATTCGACAGCCATGAACCGCGTCAGGCAGAAAGCAAATGGGCGAATGTTATGGATTTCGTCGGTTGGATCAACCGCAAATCCGAAGCCGATGACAAAACCCTGCTGGCGATGACGCAAACCATCGCCCTAATGAATCTGCTCGAATCCCGCGAAGAATCAACGGATGCGGTCTCATTATCCACTCTGCATGCTGCCAAGGGTCTGGAATTCGGTCATGTATTCATGGTTGGCGTGGAAGAAGGCATTTTGCCGCACCACCAAAGCGATCAACCTGAACAAATTGAGGAAGAACGTCGTCTGATGTACGTTGGCATCACTCGCGCAGAGCGCTCACTGCATATCAGCTATTGCATTAAACGCAAACTCGGAAAAGAATGGCGAACGAGCGAAGCAAGCCGCTTCCTGCAGGAATTACCCACAAATGAACTCATCTATTCGGGTGCCTTGCCCACAGGTAGTACTCCCGAAATAAGTAAAGACACGGGCATGGCTAAACTGGCACGCTTGAAGGCAATGTTAGGTTGACGTATATCCGGCAATACCCAAGCATGAAAAGAAATTGGACAGTAAACTCTGAACCGTCACATCGGAACGTAAAGCTTAGCCAGTCCGCTGCCTTCTCGATTCAAACAGACATACACCGGCACTCACAGAGACATTCAAACTTTCCACGCTACCGAGCATGGGGATACGCACCAACTGATCGCAAGTCTCTTTGGTTAGCCGCCGCAACCCCTCACCTTCCGCTCCCAACACCCAAGCTATTGCACCAGCATGCCGGAATCCATACAAATCAGTTGTTGCTTCGCTATCCGCACCCACCACCCATATATCACGTTCTTTTAACTCACGCAGGGTACGTGCAAGATTGGTGACAGTTACATAAGGAACCGTTTCCGCCGCACCGCAAGCGACTTTTTCCACGGTTGCATTTAGGCCGACGGCACGATCTTTGGGGGCAATAACGGCATGTATGCCGAAAGCATCGGCACTGCGCAAACAAGCACCCAGATTATGCGGATCCTGCACGCCGTCCAACACCAGCAACAATGCGGGTTCGGTAAGCGTATCCAGCACATCATCCAGATGCCGCACCTTTTGGGCGGCATCTACGCGAGCGGCAACCCCCTGATGACGGGCATTGCCAGCCATGCCGTCAAGACGCTTCGTGTCCACCGGAACCACGCGCACGCCGTTACTTTCTGCCAGCTTCAACAAATCACGAACACGCGGATCGCGACGTTGGGTATCGACATAAAGCTCCAGTACGCTGTCCGCCTGCTGGCGAATGCGCGCAGTGACGGCGTGGAAGCCATGAATTACACGAGTCTCAGCCATGGCGTTCTTTCGATTTTTTGGATTTCTTGATTTTTGCATCCTTTACCGGCGCCACTTCACCGGCTGGCGAATCCAGCACGAAATCAAGCTTGGTATTTTCCATATCCACCCTCACCACTTTGACACGCACACGATCACCCAAACGATAACGCTTGCCGGAACGTTCGCCTAACATCTGGTGCTTGGTTGCATCAAAATGAAAATAATCCGCACCGAGTTCCGAGACATGAACCAGCCCTTCAATGTAAAGATCGTCCAATGCAACGAACAAACCAAAGCCGGTTACTGACGATATAGTGCCTTCGAAACTACTGCCCAAATGATCCCGCATGTAGAAACATTTCAACCATGCTTCAACATCACGCGTTGCCTCGTCAGCCCGGCGCTCTGTCATGGAACAATGTATGCCCAACTCTTCCCACTTATCTTTTGGTTTGTATTTTTTGTCATTCAATGCTGCTTTGATAGCACGATGCACCAGCAGATCGGGATAGCGACGTATAGGCGAAGTGAAGTGAGTATAAGCATCGTAACCCAAGCCGAAATGGCCGGAGTTTTCCGGGCAATACCGTGCCTGGCGCAACGAACGCAACATCACGGTTTGCAATAGAGCTGCATCGGGCCGTCCCTTGACCTGCTTGAGTAATTTGGCGTAATCACCAGCCTCGGGCTTGTCACCCCCTCCAAGTTCCAAACCAAATTCCTTAAAGAACTCGCGCACCGCTTCCAATTTCTCGGGCGTGGGACCTTCGTGCACACGGTACAACACCGGATGCTTGCGTTCATTGAGGAAATTGGCGGTACACACGTTGGCGGCCAGCATGCATTCCTCAATCAGACGATGCGCATCATTACGTACCGTCGGAACGATACGCTCAATCTTGCCCTGATCGGTAAACATCATCTGGGTTTCTATGGTCTCAAAATCAATCGCACCGCGTTTCTCACGGGCTTGCAGCAAGGTCTTGAATAAAACATGCAGATGATTGATATGCGGCAGCACGGAGGAAAATTGCTGCGCTATTTCGCCCTGCGGATGGATCAGCATGTCAGCCACTTGATTGTAAGTCAGACGTGCCTTGGAGAACATAACCGACGGATAAAAACGGTAAGACTCAATATCACCCTGAGCGCTGATCTGCATATCACACACCATACACAAGCGCTCAACATGCGGATTAAGTGAACACAAGCCATTGGAAAGCTCTTCCGGCAACATTGGAATAACGCGCCGGGGAAAATATACCGAGTTCCCCCGATTCAAAGCCTCCTTATCCAGCGCATCTCCCGGTTTTACGTAGTGGCTTACATCGGCAATAGCCACCACCAGCCGGAAACCGTTGGCATGCGGCTCGCAATATACCGCATCATCAAAATCCCGCGCAGTCTCGCCGTCTATGGTAACAAGCGGCAACTGCCGTAAATCTTCGCGCCCGGCATAATCTTCCGGCAGCACTTGGGGCGCAATTTTTTCAGCCAAGCGTTTTGTATCGGATGGAAATTCATACGGCAGATCATGTTTGCGCAAGGCAATCTCGATTTCCATACCAGGATCGGCATAATTACCCAGAATCTGCACGATGCGCCCTATGGGTTGTGCATTCTTACTGGGCTGCTGCAGAATTTCCAGCATCACCACCTGCCCCGCCTTAGCTCCGATATGTTCACCCGGAGCGACAAGAATATCCTGACTAATGCGACGATTTTCCGCCACCACAAACTGAATACCGTGCTCTTCATACAGCCGCCCAACCAACTTCTGGGTGGCGCGCTCCAGTACTTCCACGATACTGGCTTCACGGCGTCCGCGCCGGTCAATTCCCGTTTCACGAACCACCACACTATCGCCATGCAACACTTTGTGCATTTCCTTGGCGCTCAACACCAAATCAGCACTGCCATCATCAGGAATCAAAAAACCAAAACCATCCGGGTGGCCCTGCACCTTACCCTTGATCAAATCAAGCCGATCCATCACACAAATCGCCCGCTTGCGATTACGCATTATCTGACCATCGCGCTCCATGGCACGCAAACGACGCGTAAACAACTCGGCTTCATGTTCATCAATATGCAACATGCGGCATAACTCTTCTTCGGCAACCGGCACGCCCTGCTTTTCCAGTAATTGCAAAACATACTCGCGGCTGGGTAATGGATGATCATACTGTGCCCGCTCCCGATCCAGAAATGGATCAAGCTCGCGAATGTTTTTTTTCTTATTTGTCATTGACAGAAAACCCTATAACGATTAACTTGTGCGCCCTCAAGACGCAAAGTTTTATTGCCCAGATGGCGGAATTGGTAGACGCGCACGGTTCAGGTCCGTGTGCCGCAAGGTGTGGAGGTTCGAGTCCTCTTCTGGGCACCATCAAAATACAGAAAAAGCCCCGTGCCAATAGGTTCAGGGGCTTTTTTGTTGCCTTCTTGTCGCAATATTGACACACGATTTGTCGCGGTTTGTATCGGTTTGGCGTTATTATGTGCGACAAATTTCCGACAAGAGTGCGACAACATGGCTAGCTTCCGTAAACGTGGTTTGACTTGGACAGCCGAGATACGACGCAAAGGTGTATCGACTTCGGCAACATTCTCTACTAAGGCTGAGGCCGTTGCA
>JBIIMQ010000093.1:0-7793 GCA_044337935.1 Candidatus Nitrotoga sp. | reverse complement strand
GTTCTAAGCGTTCCTCGCACGGAAATGCTTACTTTACCGGATTCGGTAAAACTAAAAGAATAGTATTTTTCGATACGTTGTTGGAAAGGCTTGTACCGACAGAAATTGAGGCGGTATTGGCGCATGAGCTAGGGCATTTTAAGCGTCATCATGTGATGAAACGCATAGGTTTTACTTTTATTTTGAGCTTGGGTTTCCTGTGGCTGTTGGCGCAATTAATGGAGGTAAATTGGTTTTATGGCGGACTTGGTGTCACCACGCCGTCGACCGCACTGGCACTATTATTGTTCTTCATGATATTGCCGGTGTTCAGTTTCTTGCTGCATCCGCTTATGAGCTACTATTCGCGCAAACATGAATTTGAGGCCGATGCCTATGCCGCGCAACAAACCAATGCACATGATTTGGCTGGTGCCTTGGTAAAAATGTACCAGGATAATGCAGCTACTCTTACGCCTGATCCGTTGTATTCTACGTTTTACGATTCGCATCCGCCCGCGCTGATGCGAATTGCCCGCTTACAAACTTTACAAAGGGCCTGAATCATGAACAAATTTTTTGTTATGTTGTTATTGCTGAGCGCGACAGCTCAAGCTGAACCTTTTGCGGGGGGGCAACCCGAGGCTGGTAAAAAGTTGTTTGATAAATACCAATGTAACAGTTGTCATAACGGTAAGATGGGTGGTGACGGCAATGCCATCTTCACTCGTTCCAACCGTAAGGTGAAGGATCCGCAGCAATTGGAGGCCCAAATCTTGGTTTGCAGCCGTAATGCGCGGGCCAATTTTTCCGAGCAAGAAAAACTGGATCTTGCAGCATATCTCAATAAGAATTTTTATAAATTCAAGTGAGCATGATGGTGGTTTCCTGTGAGTTGGAAAATAAGAAATGCAAGCCTTGCGAAGGCGGTATCGAGCCGTTGTCCCAGGATAAAATAGACAGTCTGATGAAGCAGTTGAATGGTTGGGTGCAGCGCGATCATGTAATTGAAAAAATTTTTGAATTTAAAAATTATTATCAGACCATGGCTTTTGTAAACGCAGTTGCGTGGCTGTCACACCGCGAAGATCATCATCCCGATTTGAAGGTGAGCTATAGCAAGTGCCACGTGGAATATTCCACGCATGCTATTAACGGCTTGTCAGAAAATGATTTTATTTGTGCCGCCAAGGTGGATGCCTTGCTGAAAGTTTGAGTTTGCTAATCCAAGGGCAAGTCGTTGCCTCTTTCAGTCGTCAATATACGGTTGAGTTGGATGACGGAGAGTTGTTGCCATGTTTGACGCATGGAAAAAAAAGTGAAGTTGCATGTGGTGATTTTGTAGAAATTCAACGCATAGGTGATGCGCAGGGAGTGATTAAGCGTATTCTGCCACGTCAGACTTTACTGTATCGATCGGATACTTACCGTCAGAAACTTATCGCCGCCAACATTACGCTGGTTATAGTGGTTGTGGCAGGGGTGCCGACATTTAGTGACGAATTATTGGCGCGCTGTCTTATCGCGGCACATGATCAGCAACTTGCAACGCTCGTTGTGCTGAATAAATGTGATTTGCTGGAAGCAACGATGATGGCGCGCACCCAACTGGAAGTTTATCGCGCCATTGGCTATTGCGTATTGGAGCTGTCGGCAAAAGAAAATGCCGTTGCGCTTGCCCCTTTTTTGCAAGGCCATACCAGTATATTGGTGGGACAATCCGGTATGGGTAAGTCCACTCTCATTAATGCATTGTTACCTGGGGTGCAGGCGTCAACAAATGAGATATCCACTGCATTAAATTCCGGTAAACATACCACCACTCATGCACGTCTTTATCATTTGAATAAGGAAAGTCACCTGATAGATTGTCCCGGTGTACAAGCATTCGGATTGCACCATTTGAGTTTGGGTGCTATCGAAGCAGGCTTTGTGGAATTTGCAGCTTTTCGTGGCCAATGCCGTTTTCATAATTGCCGGCATACGCACGAGCCGGGTTGTATCTTGAAAGAAATAGAGCAGGAAGGAAAGATAGATGCACGGAGATTAAAGTTGTTTCAGGAAATAAGCCGGAAAATAGATGCGGGCCGGTCTTTCTGAGTAATCAACCGGGGTGTTGGATGGTAGTATAGGTAGCAAAGGAGGTTAATGATATGTCAGATCCGTACGAGTGTTGCTAAACTTAGCAGTAGTAACAATACGACCCAAAATACCAGTGCCCGCCACGCCAAGCCGATCGCGCTTCGCATAAAATCCACGTCAGCCTCGTCTCCCATGCCCAGTTCGGGTCGATCCAGCGGTAAGCCATCTTGAGATATGGGTGATCCAAGTCGGACGCCAATTGCTCCTGCGCCACTGGCCAACACAATGCCTGCTTCCGGACTGGGCCAGCTTTGTGCCTGTGTACGCCAGCAATATACGGTATCTTCGAAATCGCCAACGATGGCAAAGATCGCGGCGGTAAGACGCAGGGGAAGCCATTCTATCCAGTGGTAGGCTTGTCGAGCGAATACGCCAAATTCGTTGAGTTCGGCGTCACCTTGGTTATCCCAACGCGCGCAGATGAATTGCGCCATGCGATACACTATTGCGCCGATCGGTCCTAATCCCAGTAACATCGTAATTACAAACCATGTTATTACCCCGAACACGCGACGATGTGAGGCAAGAAGCCCTTCCTCAATAGTGACACGTGCAATTTCCCCATAACTGAGTTCATGGCAGGATATGCCACGCCATGCGGAAAGAATGGTGCGTGCTTTATCCAGATCGTTATCACGAAGTGCTTGGTGAATGCCGGTGTAGTAGTGGCTGAACTGGCGGAAGCCCATGGTGAGGTACAGTATTAGTACGCAGAACATCCAAGCAAATACGGGATGAATCAGATAGAACAACCAGTACAATATTGTCGTACAGCATAGCGGTAAAAACATCGCAAGCAGCCAAGCAATTTTGCCATGTTTGTGTTCGCCGGTATTTAAGTGGTGCTGAAAAAAATTAACATAGCGCGTCAGCCAGACGAACAAATGTTTGCGCGAGGCAAGCGGATGTAATTGTTCCAGTAGCAGGGCGGCGATTAGAGAAAACAGGCTCATGGTAGTCAGTCTGCGCGGGCTAAATTAGCCCGCAAGATACCATAACACGGGCGCGTGTGGCATCATTAATCCGGTTGCTTTATATACGACGAACACGGCTGTTGTCATTTTAGCGGTATAGCATTTTGTCCGGTTGAATGTGCGAGCCCGTTCTGTTATCGCACCAGCTTTTATGTGAATTGATGAAGTGTGGGATTACGCAATCATTCCCGCTGCAACGGTGTTATTTGTCGCCTCATCAATAACAATAAAGCTACCGGTAGAACGATTTTTATTATAGCGATCAAATACCAGCGGCTGTTGCACTTTCATCGCCACGCGAGCAATGTCGTTCATATTGAGCGTGGCGCTGCTGTGGTGTTCCAGTGTATTTACATCCACACGATATTCAAGGCGCGCAAACAAACACTTCACCACTCGCGTGGTGTGCTTGATAATGTACTTGCGATTCAGGTCAAGCGGCGACTCAGACAGCCAGCACAGCATGGCCTCAAATTCCTTGGAAACTTGCGGCATAGCGGCAGATTTCACGAACATATCGCCGCGCGAGATATCAATCTCATCCGTCAGGGTTAGCGTGACCGACTGTGGCGCGCAAGCGCGTTGCAAGTTGCCATCGTAGGTGACGATCTCCTTCACCTTGGTGGTGCGGCCAGAAGGCAGGATAGTAATTTCATCGCCCGCTGTGATGGTTCCCGATTCTATGCGACCCATGTAGCCGCGGAAATCGTGATATTCCTGCGTCTGGGGACGGCACACCCACTGCACCGGATAGCGGAAATCGGAAGTGTTGATGTCATGATCGATGGTCACATTTTCCAACAGTTCCAATAACGGGCTGCCTTGATACCAGTTTAAGTTTTCGCCGCGTTCCACCACCATGTCACCATTCAATGCTGACATAGGAATAAAGGTTATCTCGTGCAGTCCGAGCTGTGCGGCAAATGTGCGATATTCCGCGCAAATTGCATCGAACGTTGCCTGGGAATAATCCACCATATCCATTTTGTTGACGGCCAGAACTATGTGCGGCACCCCCACCAGACTGGCGATAAAAGTATGGCGACGTGTTTGGGTCAGCACGCCCTTGCGTGCATCGACCAGGATGATGGCAAGGTTTGCAGTGCTGGCCGCAGTAACCATGTTGCGCGTGTATTGTTCATGACCGGGCGTATCACCGATGATGAATTTGCGTTTGGGCGTGGCGAAGTAACGGTATGCCACGTCGATGGTAATTCCCTGCTCGCGTTCCGCCTGCAAGCCGTCGGTAAGTAGTGATAAATCTACTGCGCCCATGCCGCCCCGCCGCTCGCTGGTTTTGGTAATGGCGGAAAGCTGATCTTCAAAAATTGATTTGGAGTCGTGTAGTAGGCGGCCGATTAACGTGCTTTTGCCATCATCAACGCTACCAGCAGTGATAAAACGAAGAAGCTGTGTAGTATTGCTCATAATTAAAAATAACCTTCCTTTTTGCGCAGTTCCATTGATGCCTCTGAAGTCTGATCGTCCATGCGAGTCGCACCGCGCTCGGTAATGCGAGTGATGGCTGTTTCTTCAATGATTTCCTGTGCGTTGCGTGCATGAGATTCAACCGGGCAGGTGCAGGTCATATCGCCCACGGTGCGGAAACGCACCATCAGTTTTTCTACTTGTTCCCCGGGTTTGGGCTGTACCAGATGTGATACCGGTAAAATACCATTGTCGCGGCGGATTACCTCGCGTTCATGCGCGTAGTAGATATCGGGGATGTATAGTTTTTCGCGCGCGATATATTCCCATATATCCATTTCTGTCCAGTTGCTAATCGGAAACACGCGAATATTTTCACCGGCATGCACCCGCGTGTTGTATGTATCCCACAACTCGGGGCGTTGATTTTTTGGATCCCACTGGCCAAATTCGTCGCGGAATGAAAAGATTCGTTCTTTGGCCCGTGCTTTCTCTTCGTCACGGCGCGCACCTCCAATACAGGCATCAAAACCAAATTCGGCAATCGTTTCCAGCAAGGTCACAGACTGGAAGGCATTACGTCCCTGATCTGCACTTTTCAGGACAATCGTCCCTTTTTTGATTGATTCGTCCAGCGAACGTACGATTAACCGTTCACCCAGATCAGAGGCCAATTTGTCGCGACACGCGATGACTTCCGGGAAGTTGTGCTCGGTATCAATGTGTACCAGTGGGAACGGGAAGCGGGCCGGGCGGAAAGCCTTCTCAGCCAATCGCAACATGACGATGGAATCTTTGCCACCGGAGAATAGTAACGCCGGATTTTTGCATTCCGCTGCGACCTCCCGCATGATGTGGATGGATTCGCTTTCCAGTGCGTCCAAATGAGTGAATGTTTGATTATTCATTTTTTCTCAATTTTCAAAAATACAAATTAAAAACAACCAAATTTATGGGTTGGTAAACAGGTGTTGCGGGTACGAATGAAATACGCTCGTTCAGATAGTTATTTAAATCCGTAGTAATTTATACCCGTTTGATCGGGGTAATTTTGTTCACGTGCAGACCGCATTCTTTATTTTGTGCATCTTCCCACCACCAGCGGCCAGAGCGGATATCCTCACCGGGTGTGATTGCGCGCGTACAGGGTGCGCAACCAATGCTGGGGTAGAAATGATCATGCAATTTATTGTATGGCACTTCATGCTGCTTAAGATATTTCCATACTTCAGCATTACTCCAGTCGAGCAATGGATTGAATTTCTGTAATCCATTGTCGGCATCAAATACCGATACTTGTAACGAACCCCGTGTGGGTGCCTGCTCGCGGCGCATTCCGGTAATCCAGGCACGGTTACCGGACAGGGCACGGCGCAATGGCTCCACTTTACGGATATGGCAGCAGTTTTTGCGCAGCTCGACACTGTCGTAAAAGCCGTTGACGCCATTTTGAGCCACGTATTCTTCGATCTGACCGGCATTTGGAAAAAAAATTTGTAGCGGTACGGGGTATTGTGCACGAACTGCCTGCATCAGATCGTAAGTTTCCGGTGGCAGGCGTCCGGTATCCAAGCTGAACATTTTAATGTCGGGCTGATATTTGCTGATTAAATCAGTCAGCACCATGTCTTCCGCCCCCAAGCTATTGGCGAAAGTAACGGGTGCGTAGTCACGCACGGCATTGGACAATATCGTACGTGTTTGATCGATTTTTTGAAGCAGTTTACTCATTGATTGAACCTGTTGTTGCTATTTCGGTGCGGTTTACGCGGCGGAACAGCGGTAATTTTTGATCGAATGAAGTTTGATAGGTTTCCGAGAAATCCGTTAAACCTTTCAATGCGTCATGGATGTTTTTATCGGGGCGCGGTGAAAAAGCATTAAAACCGACACGCTGCATGTAAAATAGCTGATCCCGCAATATATCTCCGATTGCACGTAATTCGCCAACGTAGCCAAGACGGGCGCGTAAATTGTAAGCAATCGAATAACCGCGGCCATCCGCAAATTTTGGAAAATCAACCGCGATCACGCTAAATTTTTCCACTTCGCCTTTTAATTCTTCCGGACGCTCATTGCCGGCGAGCCAAACGCCCAGTTCGGGGCGACTTTGCAGCTTGGCGCGTTGTGCCTGCCATACTTTCAGCGGCACAATAAACTTTCCTGCAGGAACGGTTATTGATTCAGGCGTCTCATTTTCACTCAGGCGAAGGACGGTCCAATCGTCGTTGACTACGGTTTTGTTTTTAATAATCATGATCGTTAAAACCTCGATTTACGTTGAACTGTATAGCTGTCAGGCTTGTCTATGATTCCGTAAGCGTGCTTATCAACAGCATTTTCTGTATTAATCGGTGTTGCGTATACATACTCTTTGAAGGGCGTTATGCCTATCCTGCGTACCGTGTCGATAAATAATTCTTCTTCGACACGCTCACGCACATAAACTTCCAGTAATCGATCGATGACTTCTGGCATTTGTTGAAAGTTAAAAGAGGGGCCAATTATTTTACCGATTGAAGCATTATTCCCCTGTGCGCCACCAATGGAGACTTGATACCATTCACCTCCATCCTGTTTGTCGACACCGATGACGCCAATGTGCCCAACGTGATTATGTCCGCAGGCATTAACGCATCCGGACATGTTGAGTTCGATATCGCCAATATCGTGCAGGAAGTCGAAGTTATCAAAACGCTCCGTGATCATTTTTGCGAGCGGAATGGATCTGGCAAATGCCAGAGTGCAGTAATCGGCACCGGGGCAGCAGATAATATCGGTCAGCAAACCGATGTTTGGCGATGCCATGCCGAGCTTGGTTAATTCTTTCCATAGGTTGATAAGGTCGGATTGTTTAACATCAGCCAATACTAAATTCTGTTTATGGGTGACCCGCAGTTCGCCAAAACTGAAACGATCAGCCAGATCTGCAACATCATCCATTTGTTCTGCACTCGCATCACCCGGCGCTACGCCCGTTCTTTTAAGCGACAGTACTACAGCTGCATAGCCTGGAATTTTGTGCGGTCTGACGTTGCGCAGTATCCAATTTGCAAAAGCTTTGTTCTCGGCTTTATGTGACTCCACGCCGGGGTCGTTGGCCGGTAATGTTTCGTAGGCGGGTGGGATAAAAAATGCCGCAACGCGGTTTAATTCTTCGGCGGTCAAGGTGCCTGGGCCGTCTTTGATGTCAGCCCAATCCGCTTCAACTTGGCGTCTGAATTCTTCAATGCCGACGGCCTTAACCAATATTTTAATGCGAGACTTGTA
>JBIIMQ010000092.1:0-7794 GCA_044337935.1 Candidatus Nitrotoga sp. | reverse complement strand
AACAAGGGCCTTGGAAAAACAGGGAATCCGTTGAATTGGCGACGTTAAACTGGGTGTCCTGGTTCAATCACCAGCGATTGTTGGGATCTATCGGCTATATACCGCCGGCAGAAGCTGAGGCACAATACTATCGGCAGTTAGCAAACTCGGATTCTGCCAGTGTTACTTAAACCAAATAGTTTCCACGAAACCCGGGTGGATTCACTAACTGCTGAACTGGTTGTTGGCAAACGTTCTGTTATTTCGTATTTTCTGTACCCGTTGATTCGGACGTTGGACGAATCTTTGCGAGAGCGATGAGGATATGGAAAAGCATGCAATTTTTTTGATAGCTATAGATATGTTGGTATCTGATTATTGATGGCGGCATCTTCTTGTCATCACTGGGTATTAATTGAGGCCAGCCTGGATTCACTTGAACCGGATGGGTTCGTGTACTTTCGCGTCGAGGAGGATGGCGTTGGTAGGTGCACGGATATTCCACTTCCCGTGCTTCCCAACGGCCGTATCCATGAGATCATTTTGCTGCCGCGCGATGGAATGTATGCCGGATTGTATTGGCCGGGAGGTGCTGTGTGTGTCAGGCCCTTTTCAATAGAGGTGCGTCATCTTTCCTGGTTTGAGCGTACATGGCGCATGGCCAATAGGGTGATCGATGCCTTTATTCGGTTAACTGCAGATTTGCGTGTGTTAGAGGGGCTCACGGTTTGGAAGATGCTGTTTGATTTGCCGGGCGCTTATCGGATTGCTACTCAATTTCGGTTCTGTTCTTCATATATGCTATGGGTAGAGCACTGCGACCAGCCTAATGATCAGTCCCTCCATGCGCAACAAGATGTTGCAGCTCTTGTCAGGTTGCCACATTTTCATGTTGTTGTTTCGGTTGATACGGGTGCGGGCGAATATCTGGCGGCGACGTTGGCATCGCTCCGCCGACAGCTTTACCATGATTTTTCTTGCATATTTGTCTCGTTGGATAATCCGGGTGAAGATGCATTTGATTTGGAAACGGCATTGCCTTTGCCGGGTGTCGGGTCATGCATCGTGGCGAGCAGTGATGTTGATAGCTGGTTAATGGGTTTTAATCCTGTGCTGGGGGCGCATGTTGCGAATGAGTGGGTTATGTTGTTGCCAGCGGGAGCTGTTCTTGCTGAACATGCATTGTGTCGATTTGCGCGAGAAATTTTGCGACAGTCTAGTCGGGCGGTATTTTATGCGGATGATGATGCGCTGGATGATAATGGGCGGCGTTGCGCGCCGCGCTTCAAACCGGATTGGTCGTTGCCGCATTGTCGTGAAACAAACTTTTTGGGCGATGGGGTGGTTTTACGGGGAAGTGCTGTTGTAACAGCAGGTGGCCTGCGTGTATCCTGTTGCCGCCACGGCAATTATGATCTACTTTTGCGGGTGGTTGATGCGGTAGGCGATGCTGGTGAGCAATCTGTAGCGCATATCCCTGCCATGCTGCTGCACCGGATTTGTGGTGCGGCAGAGGGAAATGCGGTTGCCGGGTGGGATTCGGAAGTGTCCGGTATTGCGGCTGTTCGGGCGCATCTTGAGCGTTGTGGTGTGGTAGCTGAGGTCTCGGCATCGTTGCCAGGCTGCCGTGCGGTGCGCTATGCGCTGCCGGAATACTTGCCGTTGGTGAGTATCATTGTGCCAACCCGCGATGCTTTTGCGCTGCTCCGGCAGTGTGTGGAAAGTGTGCTTGAAAAAACTGCTTACCCGCGTTACGAGATTTTGGTGATGGATAATCAGAGTGTTGATCCGGAAGCCTTGGCCTATTTGCGCGGGATTGTGCAGGACGAGCGTGTGCGTGTACTACGCTATGATAAGCCGTTCAATTATTCGGCCATTAACAACTGTGCCGTAAGTGAGGCTAAGGGTGATCTGCTGTGCTTGTTGAATAATGATACCGAGGTGATTTCGCCGGATTGGCTGGGGGAAATGGTGAGTCAACTGGCGCAGCCCAGGGTGGCGGCGGTGGGGGCGAAGCTTTATTTTCCGGATGGGCGAATCCAGCATGCCGGGGTGGTAGTGGGCCCAGGCGGTTGTGCCAATCATTTGCACGCGTTTATCGCGGGGGATGATCCGGGCTATTGTAACAGGGCTTCCGTGGCGCAGGATCTGCAGGCTGTAACTGCTGCTTGTTTGTTGACCCGTCGGGATTTGTATCTGGAGGTGGGCGGGTTGGATGAGAAATACCTAAAGGTGGCTTTCAACGATGTCGATTATTGCTTGCGGCTTCGGGCTGCCGGTTATCGAGTGGTGTGGACGCCGCACGCGGAGCTATATCACCACGAGTCCGTTTCGCGGGGTAAGGATACATCGTGGCGCAAGTATCTGCGTGCGGAACGCGAAGTGGCGGTGATGCGTCGACGTTGGAAGCATCTGATGCTGAACGATCCATTTTATAACCCGAACCTGAATTATATGCGACCGGATTTTACGGTGACGCATTTGGCCAGGTCGGCCTCTTCAATTTGCTTGCCATAAGACGGCATGAATTTGTTTCAGCCGGAGGGAAGATATCGCAGAGATTGGTCTGGTCGACTTTTCGTTTTATCACCGGGCGATATTCCTACTGTCGATTTTTATGTACGGTCGCGTGTCGAGCGTTCGCCCGATGTGTCTGCCATCTATCGGGATTCCCGGTATTTCGATGCTTGGGAGACGGTTCTTGAAGAGGGAACGTTTGTTGTCATTGTGCGACATATCGGTGCGGCTTGGTTGCGTTGGCTGGCGGATCAGGCATCACGGCTTAGTGGTGTAGCTTATTTGATGGACGATGATATTCCTGCCGCTTGGAGATGTCGGGATGTGCCGCTGGATTATGGTTTGTGGACATCCGGGCGTTACCTGTTGGCTTGGTGGGGCTTGTCGCGGGTGTGTGACCGAATATGGGTTTCTACCGAAGTTTTAGCTCGGCGTTATGCTGCTTGTCAGCCTAGGGTTGTTCCACCGTTATCGGTTGATTATTCGGGCCGAAGGGCTTCACCTGAAGGGGTTTGTCGCTGGGGGTATCATGGTACCCGTATTCATGGGCGGGAACTGCGTTGGCTTTTGCCGATTGTCGAGGCGGTGCAACGGCGGGTGCCGGATGCGGAATTTGAAGTGTTTGGTGGGCAGCAGGTGGTGCGGATGTTTGCCCGGATTCCACGGGTTCATGTGATGGCACCTCTGCCATGGCAATCATATCTTGCCCATTGCCGGGCTTCCGCGCTCGCGGTTGGCTTGGCACCAATGCTGCCCGGTTATTTCAATGAGGCGAGATCCTGCACTAAGGTGTTCGATATTGTTCGCTGCGGCGCGGTAGGGGTGTTTTCAGAGCGGATGCCTTATTCTCCGTCATTGGCGTCTTCGGGCGCGGCATTATTGCCGGATGATCCGCATATTTGGGAAGCGGAAATTGAAAATCTGCTCCTGAATGATATGGAGCGCATGCAGCGGTATGAGAAGATGCATGATTGGATGGAGCAAGTCAGCCGAGAGGGGAATATCGCCGAACTAATTATGCGAGAAACGAGGCATAGATAAGGTGTTTGCACGATTTTGCTAACTATCTGGCCGTGTTATTAATTCATGAGCGTTACGATGTTCAAGTTAAGTGTTCTGGAAGTGCGATGAGTCGGGTTCGCTCGTTTTTGTTTCTGCAAGGGGTTTGTTCTCCTTTTTTTGCCCGTTTGGCCGATCGTCTCAAGGATGATGGCCACAGGGTGTTCAAAATTAACTTTAATGCAGGGGATTTTGCATGTTGGGGTGGGCGGCCTGCCTGGAACTTCCGGGGGCATGTTTCCGAACTATGGGGTTTTTTGGATGAAAAATATCGTAAATTCGGTATCACCGATCAAATTATGTTTGGTGACCGGCGGCCTGTTCACCGTCCTGCTGTGAATCATGGTGAAGCCTGCGGGATTCGCTCTCATATTTTTGAAGAGGGTTATTTCCGCCCTTACTGGGTAACTTTGGAGCGGGAGGGCGTCAATGGACATTCCCTGCTGCCTCGAGACCCGGACTGGTTCCGGGAGGTTGGGGCGCGTTTGCCGGATTATAGCGATGGGCAGCCATTCCAGTCGTCTTTCAAAATTCGTGCAGCTTTTGATGTGGCTTATCATGCGGCAGGCTTTTGGAATCCGTTGTTTTTTCCGCACTATCGTACCCATGCGCCTGTAACTGCGGCTGTTGAATACTTCGGTTATGCTAGTCGTTTGCCTATGTTGCGTTTTCATAAGCTGCGGGATAGCGCTTTGGTGGATAGCTTGGTTCTGGCCTCCACGCCTTTTTTTCTTTTGCCGCTTCAGTTGGGAAGCGATGCCCAGATTCGCGATCATTCACGCTTTGATGATATGGCAGGGGTGATGGAGTTTGTCATGGAGTCTTTTGCACGTTATGCACCTGTAGAGGCAAGGTTGGTGATCAAAAATCATCCGCTCGATATGGGGCTGGTGAATTATCCGGCTGTGATCCGTGATTTATCGAGTCGTTTTGGTCTGGCGGGCCGTGTGGATTACATGGAAACTGGAGATTTGGATGTTTTGTTGCGTGCGGCGTGGGGGACGGTGACGGTGAACAGTACGGTGGGCGCGCATTCACTTGGTTTGGGCTGCGCCACTATTGCGCTGAGCGATCCTATCTATAATTTGCCGGGGTTGACTTTTCAGGGGGGGCTGAATGATTTCTGGCGAGAACGACCGTTGCCTGATGGCGAATTGTTTCGGCGTTTTCGTAACACGGTGATTTATGCCACTCAGGTGAATGGCGGGTTCTATTCGCGGCAGGGGATTACCATGGCGGTGGAAAATTGTCGACGCATGCTGGAGTCGGAACGCTCACCGCTGGAGGAATTGTTGGGGTGAAAACGATCTGCGCAAAGGTGGGTAGGATTTGCGGTGTGTGCTTGTTACACTGGGCCATCCGCTTGATAGGCTGCGTGCGGTATGGTGCAACGAGGCAGTCTTTTGGCAGGGGTAATGCTCATGTTGAGCTGTTTAACGCTGTCATCGAGGCGGCAGTGGATCACGTTTCGTTGGAGAATCATTCCAGATCACTGGGAAGCGTCAGATATTTGGGGGCGGATGGGAACTGCAATTGAGAATGCCTGTTCGGGGATAAGTAAGAATGCTTAGTTCTGGTTTGCCACAAACGGTGTTGATTACCGGTGCGACTGGCGGTATTGGTGGTGCGCTGGCGATAGTGTATGCGAAACCCGGAAACACCCTGATTCTGCAGGGGCGCAAGGCGGACCGACTGGCTGAACTGGCAGCAAGCTGTGAGGAACGAGGCGCGAGGGTGCTGACTAAGTTGCTCGATGTGCGTGATCGTGTTGTGTTTGCCGCGTGGCTAGCCGACGTTTCCGTGCAGGAAGCGCCTGACCTGGTGATCGTGAATGCCGGCGTAAACACGAATATTGGCCCGCAAGGGCAGGGCGAGCAGTGGGCGGATGTCGAGGCACTTGTCGAGGTGAATGTGCTTGCGGTGATGGCAACGGTGGATGCGGTGTTGCCGGCGATGCGCTTGCGTGGCAACGGGCAAATTGCGCTGATGAGTTCTCTTGCCGGGTATTTCGGTTTGCCGGTCACGCCGAGCTACTGTGCCAGCAAGGCGGCGGTGAAAGCTTATGGCGAGGCTTTGCGAGGGTGGCTGGGGTCGGAGGGTATTCGCATCAATGTGGTGATGCCCGGATATGTAGAGTCTGCTATGTGCAAGGCGATGCCAGGGTCGAAGCCGTTTTTGTGGACACCAGAGCGAGCGGCGCGGGTGATTCGGTGTGGGCTTGAGGCAAATCGTGCTCGCATCACATTTCCATTTCCGCTTAATCTTGGTACGTGGTTCTTGGCGGTGCTACCGGCAGCGATCTCGACACGTATTGTGCAATGGATGGGATATCGTGGTTAACCCTGCGGTGGTGTCCGTATTGCTGGCTGCTGTTGCTGGACTTACTGCTTCCATTGGCATCGAGCGATTGATGGTACCCAAGCCATCGTTCTTGCGGCCAATGAGCTGCTGGGCTTTGCACACTGGCTTGTGGTCATTGGCGTACGGCTCTCTCGTGTTGATTTTTGGCAGGCCTTGGTTTGCTGCGTTTGGAGTTTCTGCTTTCATGTTGTTGCTGGTGCTGGTGAGTAACGCGAAGGTGAAATCATTGCGCGAACCTTTCGTTTTTCAGGATTACGAGTATTTCACCGATGCCATCCGGCATCCGCGCCTTTACATCCCGTTCCTGGGTTGGGGCAAGGCGCTGGCGGCAACGCTGGGCTTTTTGCTGGCTGTGGTGGTGAGTTTGTGGTTGGAGGCCGTTCCTGCGGAAAGATTTTCTGTGCCGGGCCAATTGGGCGGCGTAGCGGTAGTGTTTGCAACCGGAGTGCTATTGCTTGCGGCCGGTTCAAGGCAGTGTCTGCCCGTAAGTTTTCAGCCTGACGGCGATTTGGTTACCTTGGGTTTTTTGACCAGCCTGTGGCGTTACGCCGAGGAAGGGCGGCGACGGCCAGTTGTAACTTCGCCTTTTGATTTTCTGGTACCTCGGGCCGATACTGCAAACCTCCCGCATCTGGTTGCTGTACAGAGCGAATCTTTTTTTGATCCCCGGTCGTTGTATCCAGGAATTCGGCCAGCCGTTCTGGCTGAGTTCGACCGGCTTAAGGCATCATCAATCGTCCATGGTGGGTTGTCGGTTCCCGCATGGGGAGCCAACACGGTGCGTACCGAATTTGCCTTTCTATCTGGTCTTGGTAACAGCATGCTCGGGGCACATCGCTTTAATCCGTATCAGGCTGTTTCTGCCGGGTGGGATATTCCGTCGCTGGCAGGTTTTGTGAAGCGGCTGGGTTATCGTACGGTGTGTGTTCACCCCTATCCGGCGAGCTTTTATCAGCGAAATCGCGTCTATCCAAAGTTGGGGTTTGACGAGTTTTTTGATATTCGTGCCTTCGATGATTCGATGCGTTTTGGCCCCTACATTGGTGATCTCGCCGTCGCTGATAAAGTTGCCGCCATACTGCGCGAGGCCACCATCCCGGTGCTCATCTTCGTCATCACGATGGAGAACCACGGGCCGCTGCACCTCGAGCGGGTGACGTCTGCAGATGTTGATGCGTTGTATTCCGTGCCACCACCGAAGGGCTGCGACGATCTGACCGTCTACCTGCGCCATCTGCGTAATGCTGACCGCATGATTGTCCAGCTTCGCCAAACACTTGAAAATTGTGAACGACCCGCCAGCCTGTGTTGGTATGGTGACCACGTGCCGATCATGCCGACTGTATATGGAAGGTTTGGCGAGCCATCCGGAGATGTTGAATATGTTATCTGGAGCAATCAGAAGTCGAATAATCCGCAAGAGCGCGAACTTCATGCTAATTGCCTAGCTTTGGACTGGCTGCGCGAGCTGGAATTGAGTGAGTCCCGATTTTTGGGCGGGGATGTTGATTTACCAGCTTGCAAGGTGAATTGAATCGCCCCGGATTCTGTGGAGGCTATTTGGTTTAAGTAACACTGGCAGAATCCGAGTTTGCTAACTGCCGATAATATTGTGCCTCAGCTTCTGCCGGCGGTATATAGCCGATAGATCCCAACAAACGCTGGTGATTGAACCAGAACACCCAGTTTAACGTCGCCAATTCAACGGATTCCCTGTTTTTCCAGGGCCCTTGTTTGTGAATCAGTTCAGTTTTGTATAACCCGTTAATGGTTTCAGCCAGTGCATTGTCATAGCTATCGCCACGACTTCCCACCGACGGCTCTATTCCAGCTTCGGCAAGTCGCTCCGTATAACGGATAGAGACATACTGGGAACCC
>JBIIMQ010000091.1:0-7884 GCA_044337935.1 Candidatus Nitrotoga sp. | reverse complement strand
GGTGCAGTAATCGCTTATCCCACTGATTCCTGTTATGCCCTGGGATGCCACCTAGACGATAAAAATGCAGTGGCACGTATTCGTCAAATACGCGGGGTGGATGATAACCATCATATGACGTTGGTTTGCCGGGATTTGTCCGAGCTGGCTCGCTACGCGCGGGTGGATAACGTGCAATTCAGGCTGCTGAAGAACAATACACCGGGCAGTTATACATTCATCCTTGAAGCGACCAAGGAAGTTCCCAGACGTTTGCAGCATCCAAAACGCAGCACGATTGGCATGCGTATTCCGGATCATCCGGTGGCATTGGCGTTATTGGAAGAACTGGGTGAGCCGCTGATAAGTTCAACCTTGATTTTGCCAAATGAGGAATTTGCAATGAATGATGCTGAACAGATTCGCGATCTGTTGCAGCATCAGATTGATTTGGTGGTGGATGGAGGTGCAGTGGGATTGGATGCAACCACGGTGGTTGACTTGACCAAGGATACGCCTGTGGTGGTTCGGTTTGGCAAGGGTGATGCTTCACCATTTTTAATTGAGAAGTAAATAACATATGCAGATCGAACAATTGATACAAACCGTTGCCATTGCGGCGATCCCCATTTTATTTGCGATTACCCTGCATGAGGCTGCGCATGGCTATGTGGCGCGGTATTTTGGCGACATGACGGCTTATCAACAGGGGCGAATTAGTTTAAATCCCATTCGACATATTGATCTGGTGGGTACGATTTTGTTGCCGCTATTGACGTTATGGATGGGTGGAATCTTGTTTGGCTGGGCCAAGCCGGTTCCGGTTAACTTTGCCGCGCTGCATCGTCCCAAACAAGACATGCTTTGGGTTGCATTAGCCGGTCCGATTTCCAATTTGTTTATGGCGCTACTCTGGGCGATGTTGGCCAAGCTTGCATTGGAATTGCCGACAAACTATTTCGCCGAGCCGTTGTTGGGAATGGCACAGATCGGGATTAAAATTAACGTCGTGCTGATGGTGCTTAATTTGCTGCCGTTGCCGCCTTTGGATGGTGGCCGCATGGCTGTCAGCTTGTTACCGTACCGGCAGGCTTCCATGCTGGCAAGAGTAGAACCTTACGGTATGTTCATATTGATCTTTTTGGCGGTTTCGCCGATTCTTGGCGCGATATTGGAACCGCTTGTTGTCGGTTTAATACGATTAATCAATTTTATTTTTGGACTATAAAGTAAAACTATGTCTGTCGATCGAGTGTTATCTGGAATGAGGCCTACGGGTAGTCTGCATCTTGGGCATTATCATGGCGTGTTGAAAAATTGGGTGCAGATGCAGCAAAAGTATGAGTGCCTGTTTTTTGTTGCCGATTGGCACGCGTTGACCACCCATTATGATAATCCTCAAGTTATAGAGCAAAGTGTATGGGATATGGTCATTGATTGGTTGGCGGTTGGAGTTGACCCGACTCGGGCCACATTATTCATTCAGTCCAAGGTGCCGGAACACGCCGAATTACATTTGCTGTTATCCATGATTACTCCGCGAGGGTGGCTGGAACGTATTCCCACTTATAAGGATCAGCAAGAAAAACTGACAGAAAAAGATTTGGGCACATATGGTTTTCTCGGTTATCCGTTATTGCAAAGTGCGGATATTCTTATTTACCGCGCTACCCAGGTGCCAGTAGGTGAAGATCAGGTGCCACACATTGAATTTACGCGCGAAATTGCCCGCCGTTTTAACCATATATATGGGCGTGAACCGGATTTTGAGGAGAAAGCCAAAGCGGCAATCAAGAAACTGGGAGGCAAAAAAACAAAACTGTATGACGAATTGCGTACTCGTTATCAGGAGCAAGGTGATGGTGAGGCGCTGCAATCTGCCAGGCTCCTGCTTGAAGAGCAGCAGAATCTGAGCATGGGAGATCGCGAACGTCTGCTGGGCTATCTTGAAGGAAGTGGAAAAATGATTTTATTGGAGCCGCAAGCCATGCTTACTGCGGCTTCGAAAATGCCCGGGTTGGATGGGCAGAAAATGTCAAAATCGTACAACAACACAATTAGCTTGCGCGAGGACGAAGCCAGCGTGTCCAAGAAAATTCGCACCATGCCGACGGATCCGGCGCGCATTCGCCGTACCGATGCGGGGAATCCGGACAAATGCCCCGTATGGCAGCTGCATCAAGTGTATTCCAATGAAGACACCAAGAATTGGGTGCAACAAGGCTGTAGAAGTGCGCAAATAGGTTGTATTGAATGTAAACAACCGGTGATAGATGCAGTGCTGGCTGAGCAGAAACCAATGCGAGAGCGTGCCCGGAATTATCTGGATGATCCCGTGCTGGTGCGAAATATTATTGCTGATGGTTGTGACAAAGCGCGCGTGCTGGCGACCGAGACCATGCGTGATGTGCGTGAAGCGATGGGGTTGAACTACAGCTAAACGGATCGGGACATCACACTCAACTTAAAAGCGCGGGTACAACAGGTGAATACTTTGGAGCAATCTTCGGGCAATACGCAAGGCGTCCCTATTCAAGGTGTACACATCCACGGCCAACCGTTGCTGGAGATGCCGCATGATCTTTACATCCCGCCGGATGCGTTGGAAATTGTGCTTGAGACGTTTCAGGGGCCGTTGGACTTATTGCTGTACCTGATCCGCAAGCACAATTTGGATGTGCTCGATATTCCAATGGCAAAGTTGACGCAGCAGTACATGGCTTATATAGAAGTCATGCAGCATAACCGCATGGAATTGGCTGCCGAATATTTGCTGATGGCAGCGGTGCTGATTGAGATTAAATCGCGCATGTTGTTGCCGCGATCACCCAAGCTGATGGATACGGAAGAGGAAGATCCGCGGGTTGAGCTGATGCGTCGATTGATGGAATACGAGCAGATGAAGTTGGCCGCACAGAAATTGAATGAATTGCCGCAGGTTGGGCGTGATTTCGAGATTGTTCGGGTTTTGATCGAGCGTGTTGAAGAACAGCGATTACCGAATATTGCTGTCGAAGATTTGCGTCAAGCCTGGCTCGCACTGCTGGCGCGGGCAAAGTTGAATACACACCACAGGGTACGGCGCGAAGAGCTTTCGGTGCGTGAACAAATGACACACGTATTACGCCAGTTGCGGCACGGTGAGTTTGAAGCATTCGAAAATCTGTTTGAAGCAAGCGGTAATGTTGCATTGTTAGTGGTGACTTTTATTGCAATTCTGGAATTGGCCAAGGAAACATTGGTCGAAATTACGCAAACCGAATCATTGGGAAAAATTTATGTCCGGGCAAGCCGTAGCCTTAACGCCGAGTGAAGATTCGGCGGCACAAATTGACGCCGCGCAACTCAAGAAAATAGTGGAGGCCGCACTGTTGACGTCGCCTGAACCGTTGTCACTGGCGGAATTGAAAAAACTGAGTGATGTGCCGGTAGAAAATCAGGCTATTGAAGAAATTCTGGAGCAGCTGGCGCAGGAATATATAGACAGCGGTGTGGAGCTAAATTGTGTGGCGAACGGTTGGCGGTTTCGGGCACGTCCCGAGATGCAGACTTATCTGGATCGTCTTAATCCGCAAAAGCCGCCGCGCTATTCTCGTGCGGTCTTGGAAACGCTTGCAATTATCGTATATCGCCAACCCGTGACGCGTGGCGATATTGAAGAGATTCGCGGGGTGACTGTATCTCCCCAGATAGTGAAAACGCTGGAAGCGCGCGGCTGGATAGATGTAGTCGGTACGCGTGATGTGCCCGGTAAACCGGAATTGTTTGCTACCACCAAACAATTTTTGGATGACCTTAACTTGCGATCGTTGCAGGAATTGCCACCGCTGGAAGAAATTGGCAGTCTGCTGGAGCAAGATGAAGCATGAATTTTCACTGCACGCTGACCCATGAAATATATCAGTTCGCACAGCAATCCTTTTTTTAAAGAACTGCGCAAGCTGGCCAGTTCGGCACGTCAACGCCAAAAGGTAAGGCAGACATTGTTGGAAGGTGCGCACCTGCTTCAAGCCTACCATGCATATGGCAACCAGCCGCCGCAACACCTGTTGGTAACGGAAGTTGCGGCACAAAACCGTGAAGTGGCGGAGTTGCTGAAAAATTTTCCCGATGCGCCTTTGTCCCAATTGGATGACCGCTTGTTTGCGGAACTGTCAGAGCTCAAAACGCCGAGTTGTATTCTCGCGCTTATTGAAATACCCCAAACCTCAATCCCGTTGGTACGCAGTGGCTTTTGTTTGTTGCTGGAAGACATTCAGGATCCGGGCAATCTTGGTTCCATATTGCGTTCTGCTGCAGCAGCAGGTTGCGATGAAGTGTTTTTGTCCAAGAACTGTACCGATGCTTGGTCGCCCAAAGTATTGCGGGCCGGGATGGGAGGGCATTTTATGTTGGCAATTCATGAATCAGTTGATTTACCTGCTATGGCTGCTGCATTTCAGGGGAAAGTCTTTGCTACTGTCGTTGGTGCAAAAGAAACTTTGTATGACTGTGATCTTCATGGCAATCTTGCTTTCGCGTTTGGCAATGAGGGGGCAGGGTTGTCTGAAAGTTTGCTGGAGGCAGTCAGTCGGCACATTACCATTCCTATGCCCGGGCGCAGTGAATCATTGAATGTTGCAGCGGCAGCCGCCGTATGTTTGTTTGAAGCAGTACGGCAACGTGGATAGGTGTTGATCCCGATATTGCGGTTAATAAATATCAAGCGGATGATTGGATCAGATGCCGATTATTGGAAGGAACCGAAGGGATATTTTTTATGTCTAACACGCTGTGGCTCATTCGAGTTGCTTGATTTGATTTGGGTTGTTATAGTGAAAACGGTCAGTGGTGCTTTACAATGAAAGGAGCGATAAAATGAACATGTCAGGAGCTACAACTTCAGCAGTGGATGTTTCCAAAGAAAAGCTGATGGACGATTTGAGAGTCGTGGTGGCGGATGCCGAAGAGCTGCTGAAGGCAACTGCCAATCAGACTGGGGAGCGTATCGCGGCGGCACGCGCCAAGGCAGAAGATTCATTGCAGGCGGCCAAAACACGGCTTTCGAGTGCACAAATGTCGGTCATAGAAAAAACCCGGGCGGTCGCCACGGCCACGGATGAATATGTACATGTTAACCCGTGGCAGGCGATAGGAATTGCCGCAGCGGTCGGCGTTCTTCTTGGCGCAATTATTTCCCGTCGCTGAGTTGCTCATGAATCCTGAATCGCAGGATTTCATTACAGACCGGCAAATCGGACTGTTGGGTTCACTTAAAACCTTGGCATCTACATTGCTCGGGATAGGTTGCACGAGACTGGAACTCCTGTCCAACGAGGTAGAAGAGCAACGGGTATGGTTAAGTTCTATCCTGATCTGGACTTTTATCTCCCTGTTCTGTGCCGCGGTGGGTGTCGTATTGGTTGCGATATTTCTGGTGGTTGTCTTTTGGGATACGCACCGATTGTTAACCTTGTCTTTATTGGCGTCCCTGTTTCTTCTTGGGGCAATGTTCTCTTTGCAAATGGTACGCGACAAAATACGCGCCAAACCCAAATTGTTTTCTGCCAGCCTTGCGGAGCTAGCTAAAGATCGTGAACAATTAACGCCGCCACCACCACCATGAATGCGGAATTAATCAGGATAACGGAACGCAAAGCGTTGTTGGTGGCCAAAATAGACCATCAGCGGACGGAACTTGCACAGACTTTAGTGTCTTGGCAGGAACCGATGGCGATTGTAGATAAAGGATTTCGGGCGGTTCGCTGTCTTAAATGTCATCCGATATTGTTGATGGGATTGGCAATGGTTGTAGTTGTATTACGTCCGAAATTGTCGATTGGGTGGTTCAGCCGCAGTTGGCTTGTATGGAAAACTGCTCTTGCAGTGAAGCGCAGATTGTTTGGTCCATAAATAATATTTGTTGTTTCAACTTCCATGCGCAAACCAGTATCGAATCTTCTTAATCTCATTAAGAAACATAACGATCGGTTACTTTCGACTGGAAAAATTGCCGCTGTCATCTTTTTAATTTGCAGCGCGTTTCTTTTCTTCGCCGGACCACCAATTGTAAAATCATTTGTGGCCAAGAAAATTGGCGAAGAGATAGGGCGCAAGGTTGATTTTGGTGCTGTCAAAATTAATCCTTTTGCGCTATCGGCAACGATAAGCAATATTGCTATTTATGAAGCGGGTCAGAAACAGGGAAAGACGCTCGCTATAGATGAGCTTTATGTGGAGTGTCGCTGGCCAGTGTCGGCCATCTGGCGCCTGTAATCAATGAAATTCGGGTTGTTCAACCGGTTGTGCGTGTCATTCGCACGGGGGAAAATAGCTTTAATTTTTCAGACATAGTTAACAAAATACTCGCCAAACCCAAGTCTAGCGATGCGCCTGCCCGATTCTCGCTAAACAACATCCACATTCATCAGGGGCGCATTGATTATGACGATCGTGTGCTTAAAACACATCACACGATTTCTGATCTGGATCTGTCGATTCCATTTCTTTCAAACCTGCCGCACGACGTTGAGATTTTTATTGTCCCGGCGTTTAGTGCCAAAGTAAATGGTACGCCGCTTGCTGTTAAAGCTAAAAGCAAGCCGTTTACTACATCGCGTGAGACTTCGGTGCAGATCAATTTCGATGGCCTGTCGTTATCGCAATACATGCCATTTGTGCCGGTACCGCTAAATTTTAAATTGGGCTCGGCTTTGCTGGATACGCGCTTGAATGTTGCTTTTCAGCAAAGTGGCGTAAAGCAAAATATTGTCATAAGCGGTGATGCCAGTATTAGCAAGTTGCAGCTGCAGGATAAATCCGGTGCCCCGTTGGTACAGTGGGACAAGTTATCGGTGGCGCTGGATCGTGCGGAACCGTTTAATAATCTGGTGCGGTTGCGCGAAATTAAATTGGAACGGCCAGACATGCAGATTAAGCGCCTGCAGGATGGTTCGTTCAATCTGTTGCATGCTTTTGTGTTGCCTGCCACGGTTCAGAAGGAGACGGCCGGTCACAGCGCGAGTGCAGTGGCAAGTAGTCAGCCCGTTGCAGCCAAATCCAAACCGTTTATTTTTTCGCTCGCTAGTGCGGAGATTTTGAACGGGCATATTGATTGGCAGGATGCTGCTGTCGATCCGGCGTTTGGGCCTGCCGCGCTGATGATTAAGCGATTGGACGCCAGCCTGTCCAAATTCAGCACGGAAGGGAATACGCCGGCAAATTTAAATATCAAATTGGAAACTGATGCGGGTGAGATTCTGACCCATCAGGGATCGTTTAATCTCAACGGCAATTCCATGCAGGGCGAGTTACAAATAGCGGCTCTTCAACCGCAGCGCTTGCGGCCATACTTTGCTTTGGTTTTTGCCGCCGGATTGGAAGATACGCTGGTGGATGCCAAATTACCTTACCAACTGACTTGGCCGGAAGCAGGTGTCAATCTGGCACTCACCAATGCCAGTGCTCATCTGCGTAACCTGCAAATGAAGTTGCCAAAAGAAAAAGACAGTAGTATCACTGCTAAAGATGTCGCGTTGGATGGTATCCAGTTTGACCTTGTCAAGAAAATCGCCTCGCTTGAGGGTATTGCCATTAATGCCGCCAATATAAAAATTAAGCGTAATGCAAAGGGTGATATTGATTTAATGGCAATGCTTGCAGATGATCGGAAGGCATCCAAATCAACCACGGTTAAACAGAGCACACCTACCAAACAGGACGCTTGGCAGGCATCATTGAAGAAACTGAAAATTGAGCAGTCCGATATTCAGTTTAGTGACGCAAAAGTGGCATCCCAGAATGGGGGCAAGCCGGCAGTGCAACAACTGAGTAACGTCGATCTCACACTTGAAAATGTTGCATTGATGTCGGAAGCGGCTACTTCAACTCCCTCGCCGTTAACTCTTAAGTTGAAGCATAACAAGC
>JBIIMQ010000090.1:0-8001 GCA_044337935.1 Candidatus Nitrotoga sp. | reverse complement strand
ACATGCACATCTGCACCCCAACAGCCGGGTGCATATTCGTCAACACCGGATGTGATCAGTCACCTTTTACTTTGACAACTCTTTTGCCGCGATAATAACCTGTCGGGCTGATGTGATGACGCAGATGCCGTTCGCCAGTGGAAGGCTCAACTGCCAGTGCCGGGCTAACCAGGAAATCGTGCGCACGGTGCATGCCGCGTTTGGATGGGGATTTTTTATTCTGTTGAACAGCCATGTTAACTCCTTGCAAAACCAATAAAAATTACTCGTAATTTGTTACTTGAACTTTAAGTTGGATAAAATCGCAAACGGATTTTCATCCATCTGGTTTGTCTCGCTTACTAAATATTCTTCTTTCTCTGGCCGACAGGTACCTGCGGGATGCCTCGATGCAAAGGGAAGATTCAGTAAAATTTCTTCCTCGAACAAGGCAAACACATCCAAATGATTGTCAATCAGGATACTGTCAGCATCATCGTCCTCGTCGGCAGCAGATTCGTCCCAGTCTTGTACCAGAAGCAATCGCGAAACCAGCTTCAAAGGATAGGCCAAACCTTGCATACATCGTTGACACTGCAAGTGGCACAGTCCGTCCAGTTTTACTTCCAGCATCGGTCTGCCATTTGAATCATGGAAGCCGCGCAGGGAGTAGCTTACTTCGTCTTGGTGATTTGGTTCAAAACCGTTATCAGAAACAATCAGCTTATCCTGTAACCGGGGCATTTCAGCCAATGCAACGTTACCGTGCAATTCCCGGTTATTATCAGCAAAATCCAGGCTATCTATAAATTGCCGCTCAGACATAAGGCGCGCATGATATATACTTCACCCGTTACTGTCAAAAAAAGCCTTATGCCATTGGTTACGCAGGCTCCGGTAGTTCGTGTAATTCAATGCACGTTATCTGCGATTTTTCTTTATGTTATTCCGCATAACGCCAGTTTCTCCCGGCGTGATAATTCTTTGATCTGCAACTCGCGCTTCAGGGCGGTGGATTTGTTGGCGTAATACTCAGAGTGTATTAGCCGCACTGGTCGGCGGCCACGAGTATATTTCGCCGCTTCACCGGCATTATGCGCAGCCAGACGTTTCTCCAAATTGTTGGTGATGCCACAATACAAAGTGCCGTCCGCACAACAAACGAGGTAGCAAACCCAGCTTGTTGTAAATTCTTCGAAATCTTCTTTCATTTGGCTTTTTTCGTATCGGCAGAGTGGGTTGAATGTGCGTAAGTGCGCGTTCTACGCTGTATCAGTTTGGCTATCGCTAACATTATTAACAAAATAATCAGGATTGCCGCATTGCCCCAGCGTACATATGGCGTGCTGCCGGTATAGCCTTGCGCTTGCCCGGTTAGTACGCCTTCTTCATGCTGTGGCAACACCTGCTGAATACTGCCATCGCGCCTGATAATGGAAGTTACGCCAGTATTCGTGGCACGCAGCATCATGCGTCCTGTTTCCAGCGCGCGCATTTGTGCGATCTGGTTATGCTGCATTGCCGCGTGTGATTTACCATACCAGGCATCGTTGCTGACATTGACCAGCAAGCTTGCCTCCGGTAAATAACGGATAATTTCTTCGCCGAAGACATCCTCGTAGCAAATTTGCACGGCAATGCGTTGGCCTGCTATGCGCAATACCGGTTGCCGTTCGCCGCCGCGTGCCAGGTCGGACATGGGTATATTCAATACTTCGTTAATAATCCAACCCAATGCTGGGCGTAACGGGATGAATTCGCCGAATGGTACCAGATGGTTTTTACGGTAACTTTGGCTATTCGCTGTGCCCAGTGTGAAAACGCTGTTGTAGTGTAGTCCATTGTCACTTTCAAATATGCCGATAAGCATATCGCCGCCGTTTTGCGTTGCGTGCGTGCGTAAAGTAGCCATGTAATTTTCCGGTAGATTATGGAGTAATAATGGCAATGCGGTTTCCGGCAGAACGGTTAATCGTGCATCGGATTGTTGTGCCAGGCGGCGATAGGTTTCTAGCGTATCGGCGAGTCTTTCCTCGTTAAATTTGAGGTCTTGCGGGATATTGCCCTGCAATAATGCAACTTTAAACGGTGCGCCTTCGAGCTGTGTCCAGTCTATGGTCCGTAGTGTGGCAGCGCCGCCCCATAGCAGCAGTAGCGCCGCCAGCGCAGCTTTCCCCTGATTATTCCAACGCATTTGCCATAACAGTGCCAGCAATCCCGCGCTGACCGCTACCGCGAGTGATACGCCATAAACGCCAAATATGGGTGCATATCCCACTAATGGACTCATTGATATCTGTGAATAAGCCAGTGATAGCCAGGGGAAACCAGTAAACAATAGTCCGCGTATCCATTCCAGAAACACCCACAAAGCGGGCATCACAAGTGTCAGGCGTGCCCAGGAAGGCGCGTGCAACCGTGCCTGCGTGTAACCGACCAATGCCGGAAATAACGCCAGGAGCGCGGCAAACAGGGCGGTAGTAAAAAGTGCCAACAAGGGAGGCATGTCGCCGTAATCATGTTGTGCAATGTATAGCCAGCCTACGCCGGCACTGAACAAGCCAAAACCAAAGAAAAATCCCAACGTTGCTGCCGCCCGTTTCCCATTGGTGTGCTGCCACTGCCAGAACAGTGCGGCCAGTGAAAAAACGGCAAGCGGAAATAGCGAGAATGGCGCAAAACCCGGAACGGTAAGCAGGCCAAGACAAAAAGCCACGATGGATTTGCGTGCGGGAATGAACTTCACGGGGATTATCGAGGGATTAAATTAGCCGATTATAGGGTTTCTCTTAAGTTATTTAAAATTACCTCTGAAAATTCGGAGTTCGACTAAAATGGCAGGTTCAATTTGTTTATGAATCTGACTAAATGTAAATGGAAAGTGTGGAATGAAAATTAAAGCTATTATTTTTGATGTGGATGGTACGCTGGCAGATACAGAAGAGGCGCATCGCATTTCGTTCAATAAAACGTTTGCGGAAAATCATCTTGATTGGAATTGGGACGTTACCCTGTATGACAAGCTGCTGAAAGTGACCGGCGGAAAAGAACGAATCAACCATTTTATTACCACTTGTGTTCCCGATTTTAAGCAGCCGGATGATTATGACGGTTTCGTGAAACGCCTTCATCTGGCCAAGACCGCGCATTACACCGCGTTGTTACGCGAGGGGGGTATTCCATTGCGCCCCAATATAAAACGCCTGATTACCGAAGCCAAACAGGCAGGATTGAAGCTTGCTATTGCTACGACCACCTCGCAGGACAATGTTATCACGCTGCTGCAACAAGGATTGGGCGCGGGCAGTGAGGCTTTGTTTGATGTTATCGGTTACGGTGATATCGTTCAGCATAAAAAACCTGCCCCCGATATTTATCTTTGGGTGTTGGAGCAATTGGGCCTTACTGCTGCCGAGTGCATCGCGTTAGAAGATTCCGAAAATGGCTTGCGTTCCAGTTTGGCCGCCGGATTGAAAACATTCATTACAATTACCCACTACACGAATAAACAGGATTTTTCCGGAGCATCAGCAGTGTTGCAGGACTTGAGTGACTTGGAAGGCTTTTATCAGGTTGCCGGTCTGGTTTTTCCCAATTAGACGGTATTTGTTTGGACTCCCACAATTCATTGTTTGAATGCGCTCCGATCAGTGAGTGCTCTCGTTGTCGAATGGCTACACAGTAAATGTTGCTACTGCATGAGGCCGGATTAAAAAATATGGAAAAAATACGTCTCTCCAAACTGATGTCTGAACAGGGGTTGTGCTCCCGCCGTGAGGCGGATAGCTATATCGAACGCGGGTGGGTGCTGGTGGATGGCAAGCCGGTAACTGAGCTGGGCACAAAAATAGCCCCCACCCAACGCATCACATTGAATCGTGCTGCTCAAGCACAACAACAGACACGAGTGACGATCCTGCTGAATAAACCTGTCGGTTATGTTTCCGGGCAGGCGGAAGACAACCATAAGCCCGCAGTTACTTTGATTAATGCCGCATCGCGCTTTGCCAGCGACCAATCACCGTTGGCCTTTCATCCCACGCACTTGAAAGGCATTGCCCCTGCAGGCCGATTGGATATCGATTCGCAGGGTTTGCTGGTATTGACCCAGGATGGCCGCATTGCCAAACAACTTATTGGTGAAGATTCCAATCTTGACAAGGAATATCTGGTGCGTGTGCAGGGAAAAATTTTGGCCAACGGCCTATCCATGCTAAATCACGGCCTTAAGCTGGACGGTGAGATGCTTAAGCCCGCCAAAGTGAGCTGGTTGAATGACGATCAACTGCGCTTTATTCTGCGCGAAGGAAAAAAACGCCAGATTCGCCGCATGTGCGAATTGGTTGGATTAAAAGTAACCGGATTAAAGCGTGTGCGCATCGGCAAAATTAAATTGGGCGATTTACCCTTGGGGCAATGGCGCTACTTGCGCGAGAATGAAACATTCTGATCGTTGCAATTTTTGATGTTCACCGACGAATTTAATTTCTCGCTTCCCGAGCACTTGATTGCGCAACATCCGCCTAAGCGGCGTGATGCCAGTCGTTTATTGTGTGTGCACGGGGAATCCAGAGAAGACTCCATGTTTGCCCGGCTGCCCTCCTTGGTG
Source organism: Candidatus Nitrotoga sp. (assembly GCA_044337935.1). GTDB lineage: Bacteria > Pseudomonadota > Gammaproteobacteria > Burkholderiales > Gallionellaceae > Nitrotoga. The sequence goes on along the minus strand of JBIIMQ010000090.1, from coordinate 3,413 downwards.
CGTGAACACGATTTGCTGGTTTTGAATGATGCACGCGTGCTTAAGGCGCGCCTTTTCGGAGTAAAGGAAAGTGGCGGAAAAATTGAGGTGCTGGTCGAGCGTTTACTTGACGAACATCATGTGCTGGCTCAAGTGCGTGCCAGTCATGCGCCCAAGCCGGGCAGCCGGTTGTTGTTGGCAGACCATCTTCCGGTGACGGTACTGGGGCGCGAGCGCGAATTTTTTCATTTGCGTTTTGACAGCACGGAGAGTGTGTCGGCACTACTGGAGCAATACGGGCAGTTACCGCTGCCTCCCTACATTACTCATCCGGCCAATGCAGAAGACGAAGAGCGGTATCAAACGGTATATGCCTGTCAGCCTGGTTCGGTAGCCGCACCAACGGCAGGGCTGCATTTTGATGATGCGATGTTTGCCGCCCTGCGTGCGCAGGGTGCTCAACTGGCCCGCCTGACGTTGCATGTGGGGGCCGGTACTTTTCAGCCGGTGCGTGTGGATAATGTGCGTGACCATGTGATGCACAGCGAACGTTATGTCATCCCGCAAGCAACGGTGGAAGCTATCATACAGGCCCGGGCGAAAGGGGGGCGGATTATTGCAGTGGGTACGACCAGTTTACGGGCATTGGAAAGTGCGGCACAACAAGGGAAGTTATGTGCCGGAGAAGGTGAGACGAATATTTTTATCACGCCGGGCTACCATTTCAAAGTGGCGGATGTTTTGCTGACAAATTTTCATTTGCCCAAATCCACTTTGCTAATGCTGGTGTGTGCTTTTGGTGGTATGGATACAATGCTTGCAGCCTATCGCCATGCAGTGGAACAGCAATACCGTTTTTTCAGTTACGGCGATGCCATGCTGATTGAACGGTAACGTTCGGGTAAGTAGCCTATGCAGATTGTTTTTGAAAAATAATTCAAAATTCGCTTTGTGTGAATGATTCTGCCACTATTTTGATAGTTGGTAATAATGTTCGGCTATTCGGTGCAGTATTTTTTTGATAGATCTAATCTTTTGGCGCAATACTTTCCATGAAAAGTATCGGTAAATATATAACTGTCAAAGAGTTGGGAGCCGGGGCGACCAGCAAGGTGTTCCTTGCGACAGATCCGTTCAGCAATAAGAAGGTTGCGATCAAACTATTTGAACAGGATTCGCTACGCAACTCGTCTGCCAAAAAAACATTACATAAATTATTCCTGACTGAATCTTCCTTGGCGGGAAAGTTGCGGCATCCGCACATTGTGAAAATTTTTGATGCGGTATTAAGTGACGACCTCAATTATCTGGTGATGGAGTATGTTGATGGTGGATCGCTGGAGAAATATACTGAGCCAGGACAGTTGTTGCCGTTTGCCATTGTTGCGGAAATTATTTACAAGTGCTGCAAAGCATTGGAATACGCGCATGCCCAAGGTGTAATTCACCGCGACATCAAGCCGGCCAACATTCTGTTGCATGGGGAAAGTGACATCAAAATTTCAGATTTCGGTGCGGCGATTATTGAAAACTATGAGGCCACACATGTTAGTGGAGTGGGATCACCCGCCTATATGTCACCTGAGCAAATTAGCGATCTGCCTTTGACGCATCAATCGGACATATATTCGCTGGGAGTGACGATGTACAAGCTGCTTTCGGGCAGATTACCGTTTGAGGCAAGTAGCCGCCAAGGCCTTCTCTATCAGATTGTTCATGGCGATCCCCCGCCACCCAAGACTTTTCGGCTTGATATCCCGGACGAACTGGATGCTATCGTGCAGCGTGCCATGCTGAAAGATTTGTCCCTGCGATACCGGGATTGGGATGAATTTGCGCAAGATTTGTCATCTTTCTTTGCATGCAGTTCACTGTTTCAGGAACAGGATGAAATTTATGATACGGAGAAATTCGATATCCTGCGTTCGCTGGAGTTTTTCGAGAGGTTTAAAGTTGTGGAGTTGTGGGAAGTGCTGTATTTCAGCACCTGGCGCAAGGTAAAAGGGGGGACGGTAATACTCAGAGAGGGTGATACAGGTAATACATTGTTCATTCTGGCTGAAGGCATGGTCAAGATACTCAAGAATGGCAGCGTGGTGGGACAATTGCAAAAGGGAGAATGTTTTGGTGAGATAAAACGTTTTCCGGGCATCACTTCTGTGCGTAGTACTACGGTGGAAACGGGGACTGATGTTACCGTGATTGAAATCAGTCTGGATGTTCTGGCAAGAGCATCAGTGGAATGCCGGTTTCAGTTTGATGATTCTTTTTTGTACATCCTGCTGAAACGCCTGGATGCGGCAAATACCCGCATTTCGAAATTACTGGCTTAACGGGGGTATTTCCGTTTGACTCTGCCAGAAGCTTTCTCTCAATCCAAATAGCAATATGGACGACTATTGCATTCCTTCTGCACTTCGTAGTTGGGTTCTCCATACAATAGGTGTGACAAAATTACCCGTTCTTACGTCGGTATTACTGAGAGAGGATGAATGCCTATGCCGAAATCATTTTTGGTGTATTTTATTTTGAGTTCAATTGTAGCTATCAATCTAAGCGCATTATCACTGGCGCTGCAAATTAACCTGATTGATACTTCCACCACCATTAAAACCATTTCATGGATAGTAACGGTATGTGCATGGTGGGTAGTATATGTTTGTCGTAATCGATAGGGGATGTTGTTCTCAATTAATCTGGTTTGCATTGCTGTGAGAAGTGTAATGTCGTTTTGGTGTTATTAAAAATTACGTATGGGGTATTTTATTTCAAGTTTAATGGGGGGATTCACTGTTGGAAACGGTGTGTTGGCTCCGAACCCGTTAGCTAAGTTGTACGATAAATCCTAATTCGGAGCGTAATCTGCACAATCTTATGAAAAATGTGAATTTCCACAAAACTACCGGGTTGCGACGATTAGCAAATGCTTTGGGGTACTCGCTGTCCGGACTTCAATTCGCTTGGCATAATGAATCCGCTTTTCGTCAGGAAGTTATTCTCGCTATCGTTCTTGTGCCGCTGGCTTTTATGATGCCTATAAGTGTGACTCAGCGGGTGTTGCTGGTGGCAAGTGTTATTTTGGTATTGGTGGTGGAGGTGATTAATTCGGCGATAGAAACCATTATTGATCGGATTTCTCTGGATACTCATCCGTTATCCCAAAAGGCAAAAGATATGGGCAGTGCTGCTGTGTTGTTGGCATTGATGAACGTTATTATGACTTGGGCTATGGTTCTTTGGTATTTGTTGTAATATTATGTTTTTAATAATGTAATTGATATTCGGATGGTTGCAAGTTTCTCAGGTGTTTCAGTAGTATTGAATCGCCCCGGATTCTGTGGAGGCTATTTGGTTTAAGTAACTCTGGCAGAATCCGAGTTTGCTAACTGCCGATAATATTGTGCCTCAGCTTCTGCCGGCGGTAAATAGCCAAT
>JBIIMQ010000089.1:0-8081 GCA_044337935.1 Candidatus Nitrotoga sp. | reverse complement strand
CGTAGGGGAGGATGGCGTATGAAGCAGCATCAAAAAAATTGGTGTACCAGACGCCCAGCATGCCTAGAATTACCGGCATGTTTTGCTCAAGAGGTGTTTCCTGAAAGTGTTTGTCCATGGTATGAGCGCCGGCCAGTAGGTGCTCAAAATTGTCCATGCCGATATAAAGCGCAATAGGTAAGCCGATGGCAGACCATAATGAATAGCGGCCGCCGACCCAATCCCAAAATTCAAATACGTTTTCCGGGTTGATACCAAATTTTGATGTTTCGGCAAGGTTAGTCGAGACGGCAATAAAATGTTTGCCAATACTTCGTTCATCGCCTAAATGCTTAATCATCCAGTTGCGTGCAGAATGGGCGTTGGTCAGTGTTTCCAGTGTGGTAAATGTCTTGGAGCTAACTACAAAAAGTGTGGTTTCCGGATTAAGCCGCTTTAATACTTCTGTCAGATCGGTTGCATCCACATTGGAAACGAAATGCACATTCAGTTTCGCACTGCCATAGGGTTTGAGTGCCTCGCTAACCATCATTGGGCCCAGAGCAGAGCCACCGATACCGATGTTTACTACATCACGAAATGGTTTTCCGGTATATCCGCAGAGCGTTTTATTACGTACTGCTTCAGAGAAATGACGGATACGATCCAATACACGGTGTACATCCGGCACAACATTTTTGCCGTCTACGTGTATCGACGTGCCCCGGGGGGCGCGTAGTGCAATGTGTAATACCGCACGCTGTTCGCTGGAATTGATTTTGTCGCCATTGAACATACGCGCGATCCAATCATCCAGCTTTGATTGGCGTGCAAGATTCAATAACAGGTCAAGTGTTTCAGTCGTGATTAGATTCTTTGAGTAATCCAGTAGTAGCTTATTGAGTTGTATGGAAAATTTGTCGAAGCGTTTGGGGTCATCGCGAAACATTTCGCGCATGGTTTTTTTGCAAATTTCTGCTTGATGGGCAGCTAACGCTCGCCATGCTGGCGAATGGAGTAAAGATGACATAGTTACCTCAATGTTATTGTTTGAACATTTACGTTTTAACTATTACAGACTGGTATCTCTTATTTAGAACGCTCCGAGTGTGCAATATATAGTTACTAAATTACTCTTGCAATGAGGGGGTTACTTTTATTAATCGCATCGAATCGACACTATTGAGTAATATCGGCTGATAACGGAACAAAGTGATAGGCTTTAGTGTGGTGCTTATGTCGGCACCAACATAATACCTGCAAGCGGTGGTAGTGTAATTTCGATGGAATAGGGGTGATCCATCCACGGTGTAGAGTGGCTATGAATTTCACCAGAATTTAGAAGATTACTGCCGCCATAATCGTGTGAATCGCTGTTAAAAAATTCCCGATATGTACCATTGAATGGTACGCCAATGCGGTAATGATGACGCGGGATCGGGGTGAAATTAAAGATAACTATAACTACTTCGCTATTTTTCCCCCGGCGCATGAAAGATAGCAATGAACGTTCAGTGTCTTGACAATCAATCCAGGAAAAACCAGCTTGTTCGAAATCCAGTTCATGTAACGCTGGCAAATTGCGGTAAAAATGATTTAGATCGCGAATCAGGTTATGTATCCCCTGATATGATTTCTGACCCAATTGCCACCATTCGAGTTCCCAGCTTAATCTCCATTCCCGTTCCTGACCAAATTCATTGCCCATGAAGTTGAGTTTCTTGCCCGGACTTGTGATTTGATAAGTATGTAATAAGCGTAGGTTGGCTAATTTTTGCCAGTTATCGCCGGGCATTTTGCCGAGCAGTGAATATTTGCCGTGTACTACTTCATCATGTGAAAAAGGTAGCACGAAATTTTCGCTGTATGCATAAATTTGGCTGAAGGTAAGTTGATTTAAGTGATAGCGGCGATGAATGGGATCCAGTTGCATAAAGTGAAGTGTGTCATTCATCCAGCCCATGTTCCACTTCATTGAAAAACCAAGCCCACCATGATAAACCGGACGCGAAACCCCCGGCCATGTGGTGGATTCTTCGGCCAGAGTCAATGCACCCGGAAATGCATCGTGCACCATAATGTTTAGTTCGCGCAAAAATTCAATGGCCTCGAGGTTTTCTCGCCCACCATGTTTGTTTGGCAGCCATTCGCCTTCTTTGCGTGAGTAATCAAGGTATAGCATAGATGCCACCGCATCTACGCGCAGGCCATCGAAATGGAATTGCGATAGCCAATAATGCGCACTCGATAGTAGAAAACTTCTTACTTCGTTACGGCCATAATTAAAGATATGTGTACCCCAGTCCTGATGGAAGCCCAAGCGCGGGTCTTCATGTTCATATAGTGCGGTTCCATCAAAATATGCCAGAGCAAATGTGTCCTGCGGGAAATGTGCCGGTACCCAATCGAGCAGTACGCCAATTCCAGTTTGGTGACAGCTATCTATCAAATAGCGTAAATCATCCGGGGAGCCAAAGCGATTGGTTGCGGCGAAATAACCGGTTGTTTGATAGCCCCACGATTCGTCGAGTGGGTGCTCGGAAATTGGCATGAGTTCAATGTGGGTGTAGCCCATTTCAATGAGATAGGGGATAAGACTGTTTGCCAGTTCACGATAGGTATAAAAACGTCCATCCGGGTGACGTTTCCATGATCCTGCGTGAATTTCATAAATGTTGAGAGGCGCGTGTAGCCAATCCCAGTTACTGCGTTGCTGCATCCATTCTTCATCTTGCCACGTGTGTTGATGAGCAGAACCTGCTCGAGCAGCGGTTCCGGGGCGTAATTCAAATGCATTGGCATAAGGATCAGTTTTGATCAGCAAGTCACCGGAACGGTTGCGGATCTCAAATTTATATAGTGCGCCTGATTTAATTTCCGGAATGAATAATTCCCACACGCCGCTGGAGCCATGCGCTGCCATAGGATGAATACGGCCATCCCAGCGGTTAAATTCACCGATTACACTGACCCGTTCGGCATTGGGTGCCCACACCGCAAAACGCATACCCGGAACGTCGTTAATTTGCAATTCATGTGAACCCAGTACGCGATAGGCCTGATGTAGTTTACCCTCATTAAAAAGGTACAAATCAGAGTTGGAAATTTGCGGTGTAAAGGCATAACAATCATGCTCTAAACGTTCCGTTCCCTTGTCTAATCCGGGGGTGTCTTCCAGGATGGACAGGCTATAGGGGTGGGTTGGTTTTTTTTTGCCATACCATTCGAATAACCCCCCGGGATGAACGCGCTTCATCGCTTCCTTCCCTTGCACGGTTTGCAGCCATATTGCGCTTGCGTGAGGGTTAAATATTCTTACTATGCATTGCTCTTTTTCCTGATGCGGGCCAAGATAGTCAAAGGGATCATGCAGTTTTCCTTGCAATAATAATTCTGCTCGTGGATCATGTTCGGCGCGGAGGGTCTTTTTCATGGCAAGGTGATTATATCGGCATTTGCTACTTGGTTATATTCGTAATCTGATACTATTTTCAATAGGGTTTTTAATCAACGATTATTACTGCTACGAGGGAGAATCATGCCGTCATCCAAGAAATCACGTTTCGTTAGTTCGATAACTAAAAACACTTACGCGATGATTTTAGCGGGGGGGCGTGGCACTCGGTTGCATCAACTTACTGACTGGCGAGCTAAGCCAGCGGTGCCATTCGGCGGCAAATTTCGTATTATTGATTTTGTGCTGTCAAATTGCGTAAATTCTGGCATTAGGCGAATAGGCGTGGCGACGCAATACAAATCACACAGCTTGATTCAGCATACTCAGCGCGGTTGGAGTTTCTTGAATGGTCAGTTTGGCGAATTCATTGACGTGCTGCCAGCGCAGCAAAGAATAGAGGAAATATGGTATCAGGGTACAGCTGATGCGGTATTTCAAAACATCGATATCATGCGCACAATTAATCCGGATTACGTGCTGATATTGGCGGGTGACCACGTTTACAAGATGGATTACGGGAAGCTTCTTGCATTCCATGTAGATAGGCAGGCCGATATGACTGTTGCCTGTATTGAGGTTCCTATTAAAGATGCTAGTGGATTCGGCGTAATGGGTGTGGATGCTGAATCACGAGTGGTGAATTTTAATGAGAAGCCTGAACACCCCACTTCGATCCCGGGAAACCCTGATATGGCGTTGGCCAGCATGGGCGTGTATGTGTTTAACACCCGCTTTCTGTACGAACAATTGGTGCGGGACGCGGATGATAAAAAATCCAGCCATGATTTTGGTAAAGACATTATCCCGCATTTGGTGTCCACAAATTATCGTGTCTTTGCCCATGGTTTTGAAGAAAGTTGTGTACATTTGAATGGAGAAGCTCCCTATTGGCGTGACGTGGGAACGATAGATGCTTATTGGGAAGCGAATATGGAGCTTACCAAGGTTACGCCTGACCTCAATATGTATGATCAGGAGTGGCCAATTTGGACATATCAGGAACAATTGCCCCCGGCAAAATTCGTATTTGATGACGATAGTCGCCGTGGTATGGCGGTGGATTCATTGGTGTCGGGGGGGTGTATTATCAGCGGTGCATGTGTGCGTAGTTCGCTGCTATTTTCCAATGTGAACATTCATAGTTATAGTAATGTTGAAGACTCGGTAATTCTGCCCAACGTAAAGGTGTCGCGCAATGTAACACTTAAGCGTGTTGTAGTGGACAAGAATTGCATCATTCCGGAGGGGATGACCATCGGGATTAACCGTGAGGAGGATGCCAAACGGTTTTATGTAAGTGATAAAGGTATTACATTGGTTACGCCCGATATGTTGGGTCAGGATGTGCACCGGGCGCGCTAAATAGAGTTTATTCATATTTATTTAATGGAATTCTTATGTCCAAATCTCTTGATTTAGTATTCCTTTGGCACATGCACCAACCGGATTACCGCGACTATGCCAATGGAGACTTTCTGTTGCCATGGGTTTATCTGCATGCGATTAAAGATTACAGCGATATGGCCTATCATCTCGAGCACTTTCCTCAGGTGAAGGCGGTGGTAAATTTCGTGCCGGTTTTGTTGGATCAGTTGGAAGATTATGAACAGCAATTCTCATCTGGCCAGATGCGTGATCCGTTGTTGCGACTGTTGGTGAGGGAGAATCTTAATGATTTAAATGCAGCGGAACGCGATCTGGTGTTGACGAGTTGTTTCCGCAGTAACCATCGTAGTATGGTGGCACCGTATCAAGCATACAAGCGTTTATCTGACTTGTATAAAATGCTCGAACCCGGCGGAGGAGTGGAGCTTTCCTATCTGTCCGGGCAATATTTTGCCGATTTGTTGACCTGGTATCACTTGGCGTGGTGTGGCGAAAGCGTGCGCCGTGAACATGAGTTGGTCATTCGCCTGATGAGCAAAGGTGAAGGTTTTAGTCTTGATGATCGTAAGTATTTATTTGATCTGATCGGGCAAATCATTACCGGCATTATTCCGCGTTATCGCAAATTAGCCGAAAGCGGTCAAATTGAACTTTCCACGACACCGCATTGCCATCCACTTGCCCCATTATTGTTGGATATAAATAGTGCCCGGGATAGTAAACCGGATGCTGTTTTGCCGGATTCGAAATGTTATCCCGGGGGGAAATCACGTGTTCAGGCACATCTTGGTTCTGCCATAAGAAGTCATCAAGCACGTTTAGGCGTCGTTCCTCGCGGTATTTGGCCGGCAGAAGGGGCGCTTTCAACCGATTTGCTGGAAGTGTTTGCACTACAGCAGGAGTGTCGTTGGACGGCAAGTGGAGAAGGCGTGTTGGCCAATAGTTTGCGTACTGCGGATCATCCATTGCCTGAGCGCGCGCAATATTTGTATCGACCTTATCATGTACAAGGTGCGGCAAGGGAGGTGCGCTGTTTCTTTCGGGATGATCGTTTGTCCGATTTGATCGGTTTTGAATATTCTCGTTGGAATGGCAAGGATGCGGCAATGCATTTTGTTTCCCAGCTTGAAGAGATTGCACAACAGGCGCCTGAAGGTGAGGTGCCGGTGGTGAGTATTATTCTTGATGGAGAAAATGCTTGGGAATATTACCCATATAATGGTTATCATTTTTTTGCCGATTTATATTCTGTGTTACAAACCCATCAGTCAATTCGAACAACAACATATAGCGACTATTTGGATCGGTTTGCGGATGCCGAGAGAGGGCAACAGCTTGCCAAAGAAGGAGAGTTACCGCGTATCGTTGCCGGCAGCTGGGTATACGGTGATTTTTCCACATGGATAGGCTCGCCTGACAAGAACCGCGCTTGGGATTTGTTGTGTGCGGCAAAACAAAATTATGATTCAGTGGTGGTAAGCGGACGTCTGAACGAGGAAGAGTATCTGGCTGCAGAAAAACAGTTGGCTTCATGCGAGAGCTCCGACTGGTTTTGGTGGTTCGGTGATTACAATCCCGATCATGCGGTGAAAAGTTTTGATCGGCTCTATCGTGGCAATTTGATGCAGTTGTATCGTTATTTGAAATTACCTATCCCAGCAGTTCTAAATGCGCCAATCAGCCAAGGCGGCGGCGGTTTGCCGGAAGCGGGTGGAACGATGCGTCGTGGTTCATGACGGGGTACGTATAATTTCATTGGCTAACTTAGTTATCCTCATGTTACTGTTGTTAACCAGTGTTGGTGGTTTTTTGCACAAGCGATGAGGACGAGTATGGAAAATTATTGATTGTTTGTCAGCAAGCCTATTTCCGGGAAATTCCAATGCCATTGCTAATTAACGTAGAGCCTGATAAATGAAAACACACAAACCGGTTTCTTTGCTTTTTGGTGTCCATGCCCATCAGCCGGTAGGTAATTTCCCAGAGGTGGTGGATGATGCACATCAGCGGTGCTACAAGCCGTTCCTGCATATTCTGTATCGTTATCCCGAGTTTCGTTTTACTGCACATTTCAGTGGTTGGCTGCTTGATTATTTATACGATAACTATCCACAGGATATGGCGTTGCTTACTGAAATGGTCCAACGCGGCCAAGTTGAGATGTTTGGTGGCGGGGATACCGAGCCGGTTCTGGCGGTTATTCCAAACCATGATCGCATTGGTCAGGTTGTCAGACTGTCCGATAAACTGGAAGCCAGAATGGGTACCAGGGTACAGGGAGCGTGGTTAACCGAGCGTGTGTGGGAAGCAACGGTAGTGCCTGCCTTGTCAGACGCCAAAATCAAATACGTGACGGTGGATGATTATCATTTTTTATGCAGCGGCAAGCATGTTGACGAATTGAATGGCTATTTCACTACCGAAGAGGATGGCCGCAAACTTGACCTTTTTCCGATTTCCGAGGCGCTACGTTACCGTATGCCATTTTCTCCGGCGCACGAAGTGGTAGCCTATTTGGAAAACATGATGTGTCCTAATATGCAAGCGGCAGCCGTATATTTTGACGATATCGAAAAATTCGGCATTTGGCCGGAAACTTACCAGTGGGTTTACGAAAAAGGTTGGTTGGAAGATTTTATTCGTGGCGTACTGGCTTCAACGAAGATCACCACGCAAACCTACCGAGATTATCACGCAGCAGAGAAAACGCGCGGTATCGTATATCTACCCACTACTTCTTACATCGAAATGAACGAGTGGACCTTGCCGGTGTCGGTCGCTCATTCGTATGCCGATTTGGTTCATGCGGAAAAAGCGGGAGGCCATTACGAAGAGCGCAAGGCGTTTTTGCGTGGCGGAATTTGGAAGAATTTTTTCACCCGTTATCCTGAATCGAACTGGATGCACAAGCGTATGTTGGGGGTGTCCGAGCGTTTGCATGCGCTTCCGGAAGATCAACGTACACGCGAGATGCTGGATGAACTTTATATCGCACAAGCCAATGATGCATACTGGCATGGCTTGTTCGGCGGGTTATATTTGCCGCATCTGCGCCGTGCGGTATATGGCGCCATCGTCAAGCTGGAATCTTTACTGGACAAAATTTTTCCACGCGCGGCCTGTATTTGCATCGATGCCGACAGTGACGGCCATGATGAAATTTTCATGCATAACGAAATGTTGCAAGCCATTGTGAAACTTGACGGCAGCGCCAGTATATTTGAACTCGATTCATATCAATTGCATCATAATTTTGGGG
>JBIIMQ010000088.1:0-8123 GCA_044337935.1 Candidatus Nitrotoga sp. | reverse complement strand
GTGACCTGCGCCTTGACACGCTTGAGCTCATCTTCACTGACACCGTCCCGCTTCAAAATTGCTATTTGCTCTCGCAACCCATCCTCTATCTCGGTCACGCTCTTGCCTTCGCTAGGCGTGCCATCCAGCACAAACAAGCTCGGCCCGCGGGAGGTCGCATCATATTCAGCACCCACACTACTGGCCAATTGCTTTTCCCGCACCAATGTTTTATTCAGGCGAGCCGAAGCATTACCGTCGAGAATACCGGCCAATATTTGCAACGCATAAGGTTTCCAATCTTTCTCCGTATCACGTAATGTAGGGGTGTGATACGCCATCAGCACACGGGGCAACTGCGCCGGCGCTTTAACCACAATGCGCTTCATACCCAATTGCGGAGGCTCGCTGAACATCTTGCGCGCGGGTAAGGCACGCACCGGAATCCCGCCATAAAAACGTTGCGCCATGGCAAATACCTCACTCGCCTTTACATCCCCGGCCACGACCAACGTCGCATTGTTGGGAACGTACCATTTTTTGTACCATGCCTTTGCATCATTCACTGAAAGTGTCTGCAAATCGTTCATCCAGCCGATCACAGGAGTTCTGTATGGATGCTCCTGAAAGGCTGCGGCCATCAGTTTTTCTTGCATCAGCGCCTGCGGCTCATCATCAGTGCGCATGCGCCGCTCTTCCATGACTACTTTAATTTCTTTGCTGAACTCGGCCTCCGTCAAATGCAGGTTATGCATCCGGTCAGATTCGAGTTGCATGGCGAGAGGCAACTTGGATTTGTGCAGTTGCTGGAAATATGCGGTGTAATCATTACTGGTGAAAGCGTTTTCACGCCCGCCTGCGGCAGATATACGCTTGGAAAACTGTCCAACCGGCACATTTTTGGTGCCTTTAAACATCATGTGTTCCAGCACATGCGCAACACCGGTGACACCGATATTTTCATCCATGCTGCCGGCGCGATACCACACCTGTTGAACAATAACGGGGGCACGGTGATCTTCTTTGACGATTACTTTAAGGCCATTGCCGAGTGTCTTCTCAAACACCTCCGCCTGTGCCGCAACAGGAGATAACAGCACCGCCGGCCATAAAACTGTCACTGCCAGCAGGCATTTTAATTTTTGTATATGCATTTTTGTAGCCCAAGACAACCCAATCGGAATAGAATAACGATGGCGGAAAAATCCGCCATAAGTGATGTGTATTATGCGCTATTTAGTTATCTTTCTGCCACCTCCAAAAACCTTTTTAAAATGTTCGGTTTCCTAAAAAAATCCCCTGCTGAAAGCAAGCCCGACTCTGCCCGGGACATACCCGAAAAAACCGGCTGGCTCGGTCGGCTTAAAAACGGGCTGGCACGCACTGCCAACCAGATGTCCGATTTGTTTAGCCGTGGCGGCAAAATTGACGACGAATTATATGAAGAACTGGAAACCATTCTGATTACATCGGATGTCGGAATGGACGCCACCCGTTTTCTACTGGCCGAATTGCGCCACCAAGTCAAAACACAACACCTCACGGAAGCAGCCGAACTAAAGAAAGCGTTGGCACACGATCTGATCAAACTGCTTAAACCATTGGCCCAGCCGTTGGAAACTGATTTGCATAATCCCTGCGTCATTATGTTAGCCGGAGTAAACGGTGCCGGCAAAACAACCTCCATCGGCAAACTGGCAAAATATTTCCAAGGACAGGGGAAATCGGTACTACTGGCCGCAGGCGACACTTTCCGTGCCGCTGCGCGCGAACAGTTGATGGAATGGGGAGCACGCAACAACGTCACGGTGATCGCCCAGCAAAGTGGCGATGCCGCAGCGGTTATTTTCGATGCGGTTCATGCAGCCCAAGCACGCAAAATCGATATCGTCCTGGCGGATACCGCCGGACGCTTGTCTACCCAAACCCATCTGATGGAAGAAATCAAAAAGGTCAAACGCGTTATCGCCAAAGCGTTACCCGGTGCGCCGCATGAAGTGCTGCTAGTGCTGGACGCAAACACCGGACAGAACGCGCTCAGCCAGGTCAAAGCATTCAACGATTCGCTGACCGTTACCGGACTGATCCTGACCAAACTGGATGGCACCGCCAAAGGGGGCGTCATCGCCGCTATCGCCAAGGCTCATCCGATTCCTCTGCGTTTTATCGGTGTGGGAGAGGGACTGGATGACCTGCGCCCATTCGTGGCGGAAGATTTTGTTACAGCGCTTCTGGGGCTGGACGAATGATTGAGTTCAGCCGAATATACAAGCGTTACCCCGAAGGTTATGAAGCACTGAAAAATGTTAGTTTTGAAATCGCCGAGGGGGAAATGATTTTTCTCACCGGCCATTCCGGCGCGGGCAAAAGCACCCTGCTCAAGCTCATCGCCGCCATTGAACGTCCCACCTCCGGCAGTATTATAGTCAAAGGGCAGAACGTCGGCTCGATCAAGGGCGGGGCGTTGCCCTATCTGCGCCGCAACCTTGGCCTGATTTTCCAGGATCATAAAGTGTTATTTGACCGCAGCGTATTCGACAACGTCATGCTGCCGCTACAAATCTGCGGCTTTGATTACCGCGAAAGTGCCAAACGCGTGCGGGCCGCGCTGGACAAAGTAGGCTTGCTCAAGCGCGAAAAAACTAGCCCAATCGCCCTGTCCGGCGGCGAGCAGCAACGTTTGTGCATCGCACGTGCCATAGTCAACCGTCCTTCCATCCTGCTGGCGGATGAACCGACCGGCAATCTTGACTCGGACTATGCCGACGACATTATGAATATCTTCAAATCGTTTCATCAGGTCGGCGTTACGCTGCTCATTTCCTCGCACGATTCAAATGTTTTGCGCCAGTTCAAGGGACGTGTGCTGGCACTAAAAAATGGGGAATTATGCCCATGAGAAACTGGCTGGTATCGCATCTCCACGTGTTGCTGTTTTCGCTGCGCCGTTTACTGACCACCCCGCTTTCCAGCCTACTGAATATTCTGGTGATCGGCATTGCGCTCAGTCTACCGGCGGGCATGTATTTGATGCTAAAAAGCGTTCAAAGTCTGGCCGAACAAACTACCGACACGCACCAAATCAGTCTATTTTTGAGCATGGACGCCGATACGAATGAAGTCACCCGTATTGGCAACCAATTAAAACAACACACCGGCATCAACCGGATTAAATTTGTACCGCGCGATCAGGCTCTGGAACAACTAAAGCAAACCACCGGACTGACGGACGTCATCGGTGGAATGGCACAAAACCCGCTGCCGGATGCTTACATCATTTACCCAAAAAAAACCGATGCGCAGGCACTGGAAACATTGCGCGATGAATTACAGAAATGGCCCAAAGTTGAGCATGTGCAACTGGATTCGGCTTGGGCGCACAAACTTGAAGCAATACTCAAATTCGGCCTGCTGGCGGTAATCCTTCTCGCCGTGTTGCTTGGTTTTGCACTGATAGCCATTACTTTCAACACCATCCGTTTGCAAATTCTCACCCGGCGCGAGGAAATTGAAGTATCCCGACTAATCGGCGCCACCAACGCTTTTATTCGTCGGCCATTTCTGTATTACGGTCTGCTACAAGGGCTACTGGGAGGCATCGCCGCATTGCTTATCATCACCCTCAGCTTATCCCTGCTCAATAACAACCTTGCTGAATTAACACATTTATATGCCAGCAACTTTAAATTGCACCTGCCCACTGCGAGCGATAGCGCCACCCTGCTGTTGTTATCAGCCTATCTTGGCTGGCTGGGCGCATGGCTATCCGTCTCGCGACACTTATGGGAAACCGAATCCCATTAAAAACCACCCGCATTATTTGCCGCACCCGTCGATACACATCCCTATTAACGATGATGGCTTGTAGCCAAAGATTGTGACTGCTTTGATTGTGTTATCGTTTATCATTCGCTGAATTTGCGCCGTGTCTTCCGAATTTAAAATAAATCGAGTACGTTTAATCACAAAAATTGCAGGAATAAAACTTGGGCCGTATTAAATAAATAACCCGCTATCACTAACCCAACTCGCCATGCACAGCATTGCCTAAAAACTAAAATGAGGAAATCATGAGATTCCAATATTTTTACCCGGTGCTGTTTGTCAGTCTCACCCTTGTTTTTCCACCCGCACTTGCCTCGGCCAAAACACCGGAACAAATTTTTGAGCAAGTATCATCTTCCGTGGTGGTGGTAGACATCTTTGATTCGAAAAATGAATTCATCGGACAAGGCAGTGGCGTGGTAATCGGCGCGGGCCAAGTTATTACCAACTGCCATGTTGCAAAAAGAGGCAAAAGTCGGCAAGTACGGCAATCCGGCAAAACATTCGCTGCCACCATGCAATACTCGGATCCCAGCCGCGACCTGTGCCAATTAAATGTACCGGATTTGCACGCACCCCCTGTCGTTCTGGGTACCGCAAAAAAACTCAAAGTGGGGCAGCGCGTCTATGCCATCGGCGCACCGGAAGATTTGGAGCTCACCCTAAGCGAAGGACTGATCTCCAGTTTGCGCCCGCATGAAGGCGCGGATTACATTCAGACCTCCGCCGCGATTTCTCTCGGCTCCAGCGGTGGCGGGTTATTCGATGATCAAGGGCAACTAATCGGTATCACCACGTTTTATCACGCGGAAGGACAAAATCTTAATTTCGCCTTGCCCGTGGATTGGATAGGGGAGCTACCAAAACGGGCCCAGGGTATTTTGCCGGTGGCGAAAAAAAGCGGACTGGACTGGCTTAATCGCGTCGTTGCGCTGGAACACAAAAAGGACTGGCCGGGTATGCTGAAACTTTCGCAACAATGGGTCAAAAGTGAACCGGTGAGCGCGGATGCCTGGTTTAGTCTGGGCATTGCCCACAAAAACCTTAAGCAATACGATCAGGCAATTAA
Source organism: Candidatus Nitrotoga sp. (assembly GCA_044337935.1). Classification (GTDB taxonomy): domain Bacteria; phylum Pseudomonadota; class Gammaproteobacteria; order Burkholderiales; family Gallionellaceae; genus Nitrotoga. The sequence goes on along the minus strand of JBIIMQ010000088.1, from coordinate 3,250 downwards.
AGCCTATCGCGGCGCGTTGCGCATTCAGCCTGAATATGCCGATGCCTGGAATAATCTGGGCAATATCCATAACAACATCAAACAACACGAACAAGCAATCCAAGCCTATCGCGAGGCACTGCGCATTGAGCCGGACTACGCCTCTGCCTGGAATAATCTGGGTATCGCTTATGAAAATATCAAACAATACGAACAGGCGATTTCCGCCTATCAGGAAGCGGTTCGCCTCGAACCGGAAAAAACAAGTGGCTGGTATAATCTGGGCGAAGCCTATTCCCGCCAAGGCCAGCAGGACAAAGTGCAGGAGATTTATCAAACCCTGCTCAAACTCGATTTACAAATCGCGAAAGCTTTTTCAAACACATTTATTTTGCCGGCAACCAAGTAAACCAAGGCAATGCCGAACAACAACCTCTGTTCTGGCTGAACCTGCCAGAGCAATTTACAAATTATGATTTACACAGAGTGCGTTTCAACAGCCTCAACGCAACCGGATTTATCCCGTACTATCCCAATGCGCGAATAACACGACCGGCAACTCTGGCGGAATTAACCAACTGGTGCTGCCAAATACGGACAACTTGCCAGCCAAGACGGCGCAACTCGCGGCTCACAACCCTGTCTCGTTTTCGATTGTTGACGATTTTGGCATCCCAGAATTCCTGGTTGCTGCCCGGCCTCTTGTAGCATTTTGGGCAACCGTGCCAAAAACAGCCGTCCACAAACACAACAACCCGTTCGCGCCTGAAGGTGAAATCCGGCTTGCCCGGAAGCGGCTGATTGCGCCGCCAGCCTGTGATGCCGAACTCACGAAAAATCTCAATCAGGCGCAATTCCGTTGCCTTGTTTCCGCGCGAGCGGATCAATGACATTACTTCCGAGCGTTTCTGCTTACTCCAGATGTCGGCCATTAGGCTACGTTAGCAACGTATACCGCTTGGGCAACGCTTCCCAATTTTCTGCTGCCAGCAAGGCGGCATTGGTAAGCTGAAATTTGAAAGTTCTCACGGGCATTGGTATCGGTTGTTCAAGCTGTCTCGCATAGCCCAATGGCGAACCTCGCGCACTTCATTGCGCTCAATTTAGCAAGTTCCTTGTCGGTTTTTTGCGCAAAAGAAAATCGCAACACTGAATAGAACTCATCCACCTCGCAACACGCTGAATCGCCGAAATATCTCAATAGGCATTGCGCACTTCAGCTTCCAAATAATTGATATTGGTTGGTCACCTTCATACTGTTCAAGCTCGACTGATCCTAGCGTGATGTACGCACTTTTTTGACTCTCACGAACAAACAACTGAAAGCTCCATCCGTTACTGGCGCTATCAATGTATCGCCGACCCGTCGCATTATTAATGCCTGCCCGATTCTGCGTTTGCCAATGAAAAAGTTCCGGGCTTATCGCGTAATCGTGATATTGCAATCGTTCGGCAAACCCCTCTCGCTTATCCAACGTGACAAACATTAATTCAGTCTTTTGGTCAGACAATACTAAGCAGCCTTCCAGAAATAATGGCCGAGAACCGGATGTCAGATGGCCGACAGCAACTTGAATCTCTCGACGCTGGTAACGCGCATGAAGACTCAAAGACCACTCTGATGGCGCATTCGGTAGCGGTTGAGAACTAATGGTGCTCTCTTCTTGTAACCAATCAACAAGCTCAAGCAATTCGTCACGCAAAGCAGGATGTGCATGCATCAACGCAGAAAATCCTGTGGGGTCAATTAAATCATCCCGTTTATCTAGCACCTGATATGCAAGCATCTGCACACGACATGGATCGATCTCGCCAGTTGTCAGCACTGTCGTCCAGGCAGCCAACATGGCAGGATCATTTGCATGCAAAACACTACCCATTCGCCGAGACAACGTATCTTCGCGTGGTCCAGGTGGGGGAACGGGCAACCCAACATCCCGTTTATAGCTAGTCCATGAACGGTTATTCACATACAGATCTGTGATGTCCAACTGATTTTCACGTACAAAGTCTTTCAATCGCAGTGGCTGGCCTGCGCGAAGTGCAGCCCAAGATGCAAGCTCTTGGCGCAGACGAACTGCATTTAAGTTCAAAGCCGCACGCAAATTTGAAATCACTCGTTCGCGTGCAACACGGTCAAATTGAATATGGCAGCCCGCAGGAAGCAAGCCGAAGCCATTTTCAACGGAATCCTTCAGTTCTGCTCGCGTGAGCCCAGTTATAGTCCGCAACAATGTATCAAAACGGAATCCTTCGCTGTATTGGCCTACAAAATCGAGTACAAGGCAGCTATCTTTGCCTTCTGCAAGACGTAATCCACGACCAATTTGCTGTTGGAAAATCACCGGGCTCTGCGTGGGGCGCAATAGCAAAAGAGTATTGATCTCCGGGATATCAACGCCCTCATTGAATAAGTCACAGGTGCAGATAAGTTTAATTTTTCCTGATTGCAAATTTCTTATCGCATCTTCACGTTGCTCTTGGCTGTTAGCGCCGGTAAGACTACGCGCAGGCAAACCGGATTTTTCAAACCAGTTCGCCATAAATTGCGCATGCCGAACACTGACGCAAAACGCAATGCCTTTGAGTTGATTCAAATCCGCCACATACTGTTGCAGCGTATTGATAATCAATCGACTGCGCATTTCATTGCTCGATATCAATGCATCGAGTTGCACGATTTCCTCTGAACGATTCCACTGGATTTGAGATAGGTCGGTCTCATCAGCAGTTGCGTAGTACTCGAATGGCGCTAGCAGTTGTTGATCGAGTGCATCCCAAAGTCTGAGTGACACCGCCGGTGATCCGTCAGGACGCGCGTCAAAATAGACATTCAAATTTTTCCCATCAGCACGTTCTGGTGTCGCAGTTAATCCAAGCAATATTTGCGGTCGCACTAAACTGACAAATTGATCAAAGGTGTTTGCTGGAAGGTGATGCGCTTCATCGACAATCACTATGCGCCAATAATCCGCCCCCATTTGTGCCAACAAGCCACGGCTATGAACAGTATTGATAGTGGCAAACAAATGCCCATATTGCGTTGGTGCGTTGTTGCCATCGAGTAGTTCGCCAAATGCTGGATCACGCAGGACCTGCCGAAATGTCGCAATCGCCTGCTTCAAAATCTGGATGCGATGGGAAATAAATAACAGGCGTGGCGGACTTCCTTCTTCGCGCGCGCGACGTTGATAATCAAACGCGGAGACAACCGTTTTTCCGGTTCCCGTAGCTGCAACGACAAGGTTACGCCACCGTCCATGTCGGCGCT
>JBIIMQ010000087.1:0-8197 GCA_044337935.1 Candidatus Nitrotoga sp. | reverse complement strand
CCATGTCAGCGGCGCTCAGCCCCTCAACGCGCTGCAGAAAAGTCACGAGCCCCGGATCGAGATCGCCGCAACGCGTCGCCATCACCAGCCCCTCTAGTGGCGAGAATCCCATCGAGGTGTCGAGCGGTCGGCCACGGTCAATCGCCGTCACCGAGCAACCGGCGCCAAGCTGAAATGAAATGATTCGTCCGCCATCAGGAACCGCCGGGCGCAATTCGCGCCAGCGGGACCAGAGCGCTCGATGTGCGATCCCGTGAAAACCATAACGCCGCAACCCGTGCTGTGCCACGAGTTCCACTGGCAACGCATAGGTCGTCGCCACTTCTGGCAACTGTGCATAAAATGCCGTGTCGAACACCGCCACCTGCGGCACTTGCGGCCCAAATACATCGCGGCAGGCACGAATCCATGCAAGCGCCACGGGATTGTGGAGCGGCGCGAGAGGTGTGAGCCGCTCGATCTCGGCTTCGACTTCGGCATCTAGCAGGCAAGCGGATGTCAGGCGCGCGCCGCCGTGCACAATGCGATGCGCCACCAATTGCGGCAGCGTGCCGATGTACTGATTTTTGAAAATTTCCAGCCGCTCACGCGGGTTGGTCGTACCGGACTCGTAACGTGCCTCGCCACAGTCACGCATACCCGTCTCCACAGATGAGAACGCCGCAAGCCGAACCGAGGAACTACCGGTGTTGACAGTTAGTACAACCATGCCGCATTCCCCGAACCAAAAGTAGCACCTGCCCGTAGATACGTTGTCTGTTTGTGCCGTCTCATCACTTCTCCTTGAGCATCCGCCAGCGCGTAACCCTTGACGGCACTGCCTAGCATCACATCAGGATAACGCTCGGCGGATACTTCGGTGTATTCAGACAAGGTGTGGCGTTCGTAGCTGTAAACGGCGCGCATCGCAACGATGTTAGGCGCGTTGGCGAACGTGACGGCGGAAATGCCGGTCACTAACTCAGGCAGCGAGGTGGCAGTAGACAGCAGGATGAGACCGACCCAAGAGGCAGACATGCCGGTTTTTTCGGCAATGATGTCTCCATAGCGGGAAAGAAAATAGCCCGCGTAGCCGATGACGGCGAGACAAAGTAGAAGTTGCAACCAGAGCAGCATGTCGGGGCATCTCCTTGCCGGGTAAACACTCAGGCAGTATAACGAACCCGCAAACTCTTTTTAAATTTCTAATTTAGTTTCCCATGCAAGCGAGAATTAAGCGGCTTTACTTAACCCCCACCACAAGAACGATGTAACGGCAACAGAGAGATCGGCAAGAATCGATGAACGAATTAGGATCGTAAATGTGTTTGCACCAACCGGTAGCAATCCTAGCAAGAATATTTAAATGCCCCTTAAACAGGTGCGCTCTTGATTCTCGTAATACGTATTACCTCGGGTATTCCGCGTAACCCGCGCATCACGTCGGCCAAGTGTTTGCGGTTACTTACCTGTAACGTAAAGTACAGTGTGGTGTAGTTACCTTCATTGGTGAAATGAACGTTTTCGATATTGGATTCGGCATCAGCAATCGCTGCTGCCACCTTAGCCAAAACGCCACGCTGATTGGCCACAACTAATTTAATGCTTACCTCAAAATGTTTATTGATATGCTTATCCCACGCCACATCCAGCCATTTATCCATACCACCGCGCCCCTTGCACAACACAGGGCAATCATGTGTGTGAACGACCAATCCTTGACCTTTCTTGATAATGCCGACGATGGGGTCGCCCGGGATGGGGCGACAGCACTTGGCGAACTGTACCGCCATCCCTTCTGTGCCAAGGATCGTAATGACACTGCCGGGTGCATGATGCTCTTGCACGCCAACTTCACCGATACGTGCCAACTGACGCGCTATAACCATACTAATACGGCGCCCCAAGGCAATGTCGGCAAAAATTTCTTCGCGCGATTTCACACCGGCATCATTGAGCAATTTTTTCCACCGACTATTGTCAATATCCTGCTTTTTAATCCCGAGTGAAGTTAACGCTTGATTCAGCATGCGCTCCCCCAGCGCAGAGGATTCATCAAGATGCATCGTTTTAAGTGCGTGACGTATCTGGCTGCGGGCTTTGCTGGTGACCACAAAGCTCAGCCATGCAGGATTGGGGTGCGCGTGTGCTGCGGTAATTATTTCGACACAGTCACCATTTTTCATCTCGACACGTAACGGTGCCGGCTCAAAATTTACTTTCACCGCCACACAGCGATTGCCAATATCGGTATGCACGCTGTACGCAAAATCCACAGCCGTCGCACCACGCGGCAATGCCAGAATTTTACCTTTGGGGGTAAATACATAAACTTCATCCGGAAACAGATCCACCTTCAGATGCTCAAGGAATTCCACCGAATCCCCGCTCTGGCTCAAGCTTTCCAACAGGCTTTGCAACCACTGGTGGGTCTGCTTGTGCAGATCATTAAATGATGCCTGCGCAGCCTTATATAACCAGTGCGAGGCAACACCGGCCTCTGCAATTTTGTGCATTTCATGGGTACGAATCTGCACTTCGATGGGCGTGCCGAACGGCCCAAACAAAGTAGTGTGCAACGACTGATAGCCATTGGCCTTGGGAATGGCGATATAGTCCTTGAATTTGCCTGGAATCGGTTTATATAAACCATGCAGCAACCCCAACGCCAAATAGCAAGAGGGAACATCGTCCACCATAACGCGGAAGCCATAAATATCCTGCACCTGGGCGAAAGTCAGCGACTTTGCCTGCATTTTCAGGTAAATACCATACAGATGTTTTTCACGCCCTTGCACTTGGGCAACAACATGATGCTCTTCTAGACGCTGGCTGATCGCCTCCTGAATTTTCCCTACAACCTCACGACGATTACCCCGCACAACTTTTAATGCCTTGGTTAAAACCTCATAGCGTTTTGGATAAAGATACTTGAAGCCCAGATCTTCCAATTCCTGATAAATGGCATTAAGCCCCAAGCGATTGGCAATAGGTGCATAAATTTCCATGGTCTCGCGTGCGATCCGTTCACATTTTTCACGAGACATGGATTTAAGCGTGCGCATATTGTGCAGGCGGTCAGCCAACTTGATCAGGATGACGCGTACATCGCGTGCCATCGCCAACAACATTTTGCGGAAATTTTCTGCCTGAGCATCTTCCTTGGTCTGGAATTCAATCTTGTCCAGCTTACTCAAACCATCAACCAGTTCGGCTACCGATTTGCCAAATATACGAGCGACATCTGCATTGCTGATATGGGTGTCTTCCACTACATCATGCAGCAATGCCGCCATAATGGCTTGCGCATCAAGATGCAGCGGGGTAAGAATGCGTGCGACAGCGATCGGATGCGAAATATAAGGTTCGCCGGATTTGCGCAACTGACCTTCGTGTGCCTGACCACTAAATTTAAGCGCTTCCCGGATATGTTCAACATCCTTGGGCTTTAGATAGGCAGATACCTCCTGTATCAGCATTTCAGCATCGGTCATACATGCATCCCCGGAATTTAAATTTGCCGGCATCTGCTGGTGCAAATTGTCTGCTAAAGTGAGCGTCTTCACTGTGGTCTCGATTTATCAACCGTGTATTTTAATAATCTGCAACGATGAGTTACATAACAAATAACAAACCCAATTATAGCGATTTGAAATAATGACTCATCCATATAATTGTCTTTTAATTTTAAGGATGGCTAGATGAACGAAGAACAAGCTGTGCTGCATTTTTTCGCACAAAAAGAAAACCTACCTTTGGCACTAAGCGTGGCAACCCAAATAGATGAAACACGCCAGAGAATGAACAACGATTTCTGGCTAGCATTACGCGAACGTATCGTGGCGAATTCACCCGGCTGGAGCGCGTCCACTACGGAAGATCGCAATGCAACTGAAAATTTGGTCGGGCTCTCCATGCAACCTGAAACGGAGCAAAAACTCTTCCTGCGCCCAGTGCTGGAACAGCAATATCTAGGCAACACTCCGCGCATTTACTATGGACTCATGTGGAGTGCGACGCCCACGCCGGAACAAAAACGACTCAGTGCCATCAATACACTACACAACAGTTTCCAAGAGGCTGGCTTCAAGAATAACGAGAGTTTTCTGGCTTGGCAATGGACACCCTATTATCCGCGCAGCATGGATTTTCTGTTGCGTTTTTCCACCGCTACAGACGCACTGCTGGATGAAGCAGCTCATCTGATACAAGATCTGCTAACGATGCATCAGAATGCCTTGCACACTGCCAACACAGCACTGCGGGAATCTTCACGAAACGCGAAAGTATCAGTGGTATCACTCGACAATCTGCGCGTAAACCTCGAACGTTAAACAGTCGCTTAAACCGGATTTTCCAAGTCGAAAAATTGATGCTCTATGCCGCAATGGTCGGCTAGGTGCGCACCCAGCGCCTGTACACCATAACGCTCCGTGGCATGATGTCCAGCCGCGATAAATGCCACACCGGTTTCTTGCGCCACATGCACATTCTGTTCGGAAATTTCTCCGGTAAGAAAAGCATCCACGCCCAACGCTATCGCCGCATCGAAATAACCCTGTGCCGCACCGGTACACCAGGCGATTCGGCGAATAGTAGGATCGCCGTCACCGATCACTAGCGGCGCACGCTGCAAGCTGTGCGTAATCTGCCGGGTCAATTGTGTCAATGTTTGAGTCTGTACCAACTCCCCATGACAAGCGATATCTTGTTCGCCAAAGCGACCATGCTCCGTAAACCCTAAACGACGACCGAGTTGCGCGTTGTTGCCCAATTCGGCATGGACATCCAGTGGCAGATGATAAGCGAGCAGGCTAACATCGTGCCGAAGCAGATGTGCAATTCGCCGTTTTTTAATTCCCGTTACCACTGCATCTTCATTACGCCAGAAATAACCGTGGTGAACCAGAATAGCGTCTGCATTCCATGCGGTAGCTGCTTCCAGTAATCGCTGCGAAGCCGTTACGCCACTGGCAATACGGCACACTTCTGCCCGACCCTCCACTTGTATACCATTTGGACAGTAATCACGAAAACGGTCAGATTCCAGTAAGCTTGCGATATAATCGCGCAATTCATACAACAACATATCGTGTTATCTTTATGTAGAAATTAATTGGCTCAATAATACTTTAAATCTGCCGCACTGAAACTGAATCTCTCTTTGAGAATTGAATCAAGCACGGCGATACAGCATTTTCAATTTTTAAAAAATGACCGATTTACAACTCTCATAAGTTTTGATCCCCACCGATTTAATAAAATCTCCCAACCGAACAAATCAACCCAGAAAATAACGTAACACATTAATATAATGCGTAAATTTTGGTTATTATTCGCACAGGCCACCACTATCGGATTGGCGGCATTATTTATCATCAATACTCTGAAACCCAGCCTGCTGCCCTCTGCCACTCGTAATGGCATCGTCACACTGCATGAAAGCATAAACACGACTAGTCAAATTCCTACAGAAGGTTTCAGTGCTGCAGCACGCAAAGTTATGCCCACCGTGGTTAATATTTTTACCAGTACCAAAATTAAGAACCCGATGCATCCATTTATGGATGATCCGCGCTTCCGTTTCTTTTTTGGCGAAGAATTCGACAACTCACCCCAACGCGGTTCTAATCTTGGCTCCGGCGTCATTATCAGCCACGACGGTTACATCCTTACCAACCATCATGTCATTGAAGCTGCCGACCAAATTGAAGTAGCACTGGCCGATGGACGCAAAACCAAAGGGCACATTATTGGTTCTGATCCGGAATCCGATCTTGCGGTCATCAAAATCGACTTACCCGGCATCATTCCGGCCATAACCTTTAGCCGTCCGGATCAGGCACAAGTCGGTGATATTGTGCTGGCTATCGGCAATCCATTCGGCGTGGGCCAAACAGTAACCATGGGTATTGTCAGCGCGGTAAAACGCAAGCATCTCGGACTTAATACATTCGAAAACTTTATCCAAACCGATGCGGCAATTAACCCGGGTAATTCGGGCGGCGCACTGGTCGATATTCATGGCAACCTGATTGGCATTAACAGCGCGATTTATTCGCCCAATGGCGGTTCACTCGGTATCGGCTTTGCTATTCCGGTCAGTACTGCAAAAAAGATTATGGAGCAGATCATCCAAAACGGCTCGGTGACACGCGGCTGGGTCGGCGTGGCTGTACAGGAACTCACCCCGGAACTGGCGGAATCATTTATGCTCGGCAACACACAGGGGGTATTAATTTCAGAAGTAGTACGTGGTAGCCCCGCAGACAATGCCGGAGTACGGGCCGGGGATATTCTCACCATGGTTGATAATAAACCACTGTCAACAGACACCAGTTCCATGCTGGAAACCATCGCCAGTTTACCGCCCGGCAAAGTTGTCGTATTCAAGCTGTTGCGCAATCAACGCGAAGTAGTCGTACAAGTCCAGATTGGCAAGCGACCCAGACCGAGAAAACTGGAATAAGCCCCAGAGTACGACATTAAAAGTACGTCATTCAAATTCACGAGCTACTGCCAAACGCCCCATCAATTTAGCCCGGTTCGTCACAGTTCGTCGTTACAACGGAGAGTTATAGTTATTTACTGCAGGTGGCGCAATTTTCTACTCGCGCTTTGTTTTGCTTGCAAACTTGAATTTAGATGCACCCACGTACAACTAAAATAAGGGAGATGTTGATCAACTCCCGGCTTCTTTTGTATCTTTTACCATCCAGCCAGATACCACGATACCCACCTCGTACAATAGCCACAATGGTATGGCCAGCATAAATTGTGACACGACATCCGGTGGTGTCAGTAATGCGCCAAGAATGAATGCCCCGACGATAACATACGGCCTGATTTCCTTCAGCTTATCGACATTAACCACATCCATTTTTACCAGCACCACCACTGCCACTGGAACTTCAAAAGTAGTGCCAAAAGCGAGGAACATTCCCATTACAAAACTCAGGTATTTGTCGATATCGGTCATCACCGCGACACCCTGCGGTGCTGCACCGCTGAAAAAACCAAATACCACGGGGAACACCACAAAATACGCGAATACCATACCCACGAAGAATAACGCCACACTGGCTGCTACGAGTGGCAACATTAAACGCTTTTCGTGTTCATGCATCCCAGGCGCAACAAAAAGCCAAGCCTGATACAACATATAAGGCAACGCGATCAAAAATGCGGTCATCATCGCCACTTTAAGCGGCACAAAAAATGGCGTAATCACATCTATGGCGATCATCTGACCGCCTTTTGGCAGCTTGGCAAGCATCGGTTGCGCAAGTAACGCATACAGTTCGCTTGCCCACGGAACCAGGCATATAAATACCAACAACAGCCCTCCGAAAGCATACATAAGGCGGGTGCGTAATTCGAGCAGGTGGGAAATAAAAGTTTCGTTGTTGGTACTCATTAATCGATGGGCAGTTTTGTATGCTCGGCAGTGCCCTGTGGCGCTGGTTGCACCTGTTGCACTCCGGTTTGTTTAGATGAGGGAAGTTCGGCATTATGAAGTGGCTGCACTGACTGACCCTGCGACCTCACCTGATCACCAGTACTGACTTGCCGTTCCGCCTCTTGCTTCAACTGTCGTAATTTCTCTTCCTCCTGCGCATGCAACTTACGAGCAGCCTCGCGCTGGGCATATAAATTACGAGTCGCCTCTTGATACGCCGACGAAATCTTCTTAAATTCAATTTCCTCAGCTTTCTCTACACGCTCCGAACCTTCAACATTGTCACCACCTTGTTGACCCGATGACGATTGCTGACGTACCGGTGGCAAACCACTTTTCCTCTCTCTCGCCGCGTGCAAACTCTTCTGCTCTAATTCACTTTGCTGTGCAGCAGCTTGCCCTCCAGCGTTTAATTGTATTTCCTGATTGACAGTTTCCCTAGCCTGTTCAACTTGCTGATTAAGCGTCTGGGTAACTTCTTGCGCATGCATGTTGATGGTTTGCGTGACCTGATTCACGGCATCTTCAGCACTCTTGTATTCCTGCTGTACCTTTTCCTGCAACTTGCGCAACTCTTCAATACCGATATCCCGCTCAATATCAGCCTTGACGCTACTGATGTAACGTTGCCCGCGTCCCAGCAAATGTCCAAGAGTTCGCGCCACCTTTGGCAGACGTTCCGGACCGATGACGATAAAAGCGACCACCGCAATCACCACCATCTCGGAGAAATTTACATCAAACATAGCTGTACTAGGT
>JBIIMQ010000086.1:0-8253 GCA_044337935.1 Candidatus Nitrotoga sp. | reverse complement strand
CGCCATGGTGCTGGGGGTGTTGCCGCTGATCACCGCCAGTGGTGCTGGTGCAGTGAGTCGCTTTAATATGGGCTTGGTGATTGCCAGCGGATTATCGATAGGTACCTTGTTTACTCTGTTTGTTGTGCCGGGGATGTATATGTTGCTTGCTGCTGAACATCGCCATGATGCCGTAGTAGTGCCCGCACCGTAATTAGCTAAAATCTATTCGTTTCGAGTCATTAAGCTCTGTTTACGCGTAAGCGGGGAGAGTTGCCTTGCTTATTCAAAAGTTGGCAGTTCTTGATATTATTCGGCCAGGGATAACCCGCAGAGTGGTGTTCATGCGGGTGGCGTGAGAATGGTCGGTACGGCCAGTGGCAGTGTATCCGGGTAGTCTTTACTGTAATGTAATCCGCGGCTTTCGTGCCGTGACAATGCACTTTGCACGATGAGATCAGCCGTTAATACCAGATTGCGTAACTCCAGCAAATCAGCTGTTACGTGAAAATTGGCGTAATACTCGTTGATTTCTTCATGCAATAATTGAATGCGGTGTTGTGCGCGCCGCAGTCTTTTGGTGGTGCGCACAATGCCGACATAGTCCCACATGAATTGGCGCAATTCCGCCCAGTTGTGCGAGATGATAATTTCTTCGTCGGCATCGGTTACCCGGCTCTCATCCCATTGTGGCAGTGGGATGAACTGACTTTGCGGCGTAGACAGGATATCGCGCGCGGCAGCCTCGGCAAACACCATACATTCTAGTAGCGAATTACTTGCCAGCCGGTTGGCGCCGTGCAGGCCGGTGTGGGCAGTTTCACCCACGGCGTAGAGGTGAGCAAGATCGGTGCGACCATGCAGATCAGTAATGATGCCACCGCAGGTATAGTGTGCTGCCGGTACCACGGGTATGGGCTGGTGCGCGATATCGATACCCAGCGACAGGCAGCGGGCGTAGATGGTAGGAAAATGTGCTTGCAGAAAATCTACCGACCGATGTGAGATATCAAGATATACGCAATCTAAACCACGCTTTTTCATTTCGAAATCGATGGCGCGAGCGACGATGTCGCGCGGCGCGAGTTCGGCGCGCTCATCATGAGCAGGCATAAATCGTGTGCCGTCGGGCAGTTTAAGGATGCCACCCTCGCCACGAACCGCCTCAGAAATGAGGAAAGATTTTGCGTGCGGGTGATATAAACAGGTCGGATGAAATTGAATGAATTCCATGTTGGCCACCCGGCAACCGGCACGCCAACCCATGGCAATGCCGTCTCCAGTGGCTGTGTCTGGATTGGTGGTGTAAAGGTAAACCTTGCCAGCACCGCCGGTGGCTAGAATTGTGTCATGAGCAGCGATGGTGCTGACTTCATCGCTCAAGCTGTTGAGAGCGTAAGCGCCATAGCAATGATTGTCAGTGTGACCGAGTTTATGGCCAGTAATCAGATCGATGGCGATGTAATGTTCCAACAGCGTGATGTTGGGATGTGCCAGAGCTTTTGAGGCGAGCGTTTCCTGTACGGCATGGCCGGTGGCATCGGCGGCGTGGATGATACGCCGATGGCTATGGCCGCCTTCGCGTGTCAGGTGATAGCCGGTATCGGTATTGGCATCACGTGTGAACGGTACGCCCTGCGCAATTAGCCAGTCAATCGCAGGCTTGGCGTGTTCAATAACATATTGCGCGGTTGCAGGGTCACAGAGACCGGCTCCGGCAGTCAAGGTATCCTGGATGTGGGCGGACAGAGAGTCTTCCTGTGATAATACGGCAGCGATTCCACCTTGTGCCCAAACACTGGCACCTTCCAACAAAGATTTTTTGGTGATGATGGCAATTTTTCGATGATCGGCAAGTTTCAATGCCAACGAAAGACCCGCCAATCCGCTTCCTATAATCAAAACATCAAATTGCTGCATATCAGTAGAGTGCTTCATTTTTCAGTATGTTGATTAGAGGTGGATTAATGCTACGGTTGAGCTGCAGTTTGATTGGATATATGCGTGATTCCATGATTGCCGATCCATATTCATTGTTTGCTCGGTCAAAAGAACATGAGTACGGCCAAGGAACAGACGAATGGTTTGGGCAATTCACAACACTACACTAGTCATCTGGTCGTGGTTAATATAAATGCAATTGTCCCGATTTATGCGGATTGAGAATAGACTCAAAACTAACTTTTTATCGAGTTTGAACTATAGCAAATCTTGTTTGTTTGCGGCGTTTATGCAGTAAGGGGCTTTGAGGGGTACTTTATTTGATTTTTAATGCGCTTGCCTCATGAGAAATCAAATAAATTCATACTGATAAATGTGTTGGTGGAAAAATTGTCTTTGGGCAACGATCATATAGTGGTGTCGGTTATTTTATGTAAATACAAATTTGCGGTTAGAATTGCAGTGCTGGTTATATTCAATTTAGGAGAGTAAATAATGAAATTAAAGACTGTGTTACCGCTGTTTATGGCTTTATCATCAATCGGCTATGCTCATAGTGTATTGGCCAATGATTACTATGCTACCAAATCACCGGGGCAGCGGGTTTATTTTGTGGAACCCAATGATGGTGCAGTAGTTGGTACTGAAGTAAAAGTTGTGATGGGTGTGCAAGGTATGGAAATCAAGCCTGCCGGTACCGCAGCAGAGAATACCGGACACCATCATTTGTTGATAGACGCTCAGCAGGTGAATGCCGGGGATGTAATTCCGGTTGGAAATGATCAGTATCGCCATTTCGGTAAAGGTCAGACGGAAACAGTCATTAAATTAACACCTGGAACACATACGTTGACATTGCAATTCGCCAATGGTGCGCATGTTTCCTACGGTGCAGAAATGCGTAGCACGATTGATGTGACTGTAAAATAATGCCGGTCTATCCGGTTAGGCGGCAGGGTGTGATTTCTGCTGTTCGATAAGTTCTAGGGCTCCAAAATATTTGGGGTTATTGCAGCCAAACCGCTTCAGTGGTTTGGCTGTTTCTTTTACAGGCCATGAATTAGCCAAGGCCTGTGTCATAATTATTCGGGGTAAGAGGCTATTTTACGAAATGGGAGATGAATGATGGCGACTTTTATAATATCCGGGAGCCGGGGTACAGATGATTCGACGATGGCCACATTGCCTTTTATGGCCGCAAAAACGGCAAAGGAGCAGGGGCATGACGTGGTGCTCTGGCTCTGGAATGAAGCTGTTACGCTTGGTCGCAAAGGAACGGCTGATTACATTCACGGTGTGAATTTAATTCCGTTGAAAGAATTGTTGTCCGCGCTGCAGGCGGCAGGCGTACAGATTTGGGTTTGTGGCGCCTGTGCAGTTGCCAGACAGATTATGGTAGAAGATCTGGTTGCCGGTGCATCGATAAAGGGGATGCCGGATTATATCAAGGCTGTAGCTGAGTTTGATCGTAACATTATGTTTTAATATTATTTTATTTCGTGCAATGGGAAGTTGTGCGTACATCATGCATGATGCATAGTGCCCGTTTTTAGGGGTAATTTATGTTTGCAGCCGACAGTGCCACATATAGATTGTTTTTTTGGGAGATGACAAATGGTAATTCGTGCATTGATTGTATCGTTGTTATATATGGGATCCATTTCATCCCCCGTAACCGCGTTTGCGGGGGATGAACCGATTAAACCTATTGTGGCCGCCAAGCCAAAAAATCCGGACATGGTGGAGTTGGGCAAGATGCTTTTCTTCGATCCCCGTTTATCTAAATCCGGATTCATTTCTTGCAACTCCTGCCATAACTTGAGCATGGGCGGTACGGACAATCTGCAAACATCCATTGGACATAACTGGCAGCAGGGGCCGATTAATTCGCCAACGGTATTGAACGCCAGTATGAATTTGGCGCAGTTCTGGGATGGACGCGCCAAAAATTTGAAGGAACAGGCGGCTGGCCCTATTGCCAATCCTAAAGAGATGGCATTTACCCACGAGTTGGCAGTGGAGGTACTGCATTCTATTCCCCAGTATCAAGCCCGTTTCAAGAAGTTGTTCGGTGCAGATAAAATCGATATCGGTATGGTAACCACCGCGATTGCCGCGTTTGAAAAGACGTTGGTGACACCTGATTCTCGTTTTGATAAATGGCTCAAGGGCGATAAAAAAGCATTGAGTCAGGCGGAGCTGGAGGGGTACAAACTATTCAAGGAAAGCGGGTGTGTGAGTTGCCATAATGGCGCTTCCGTAGGGGGGGGCTCATTCCAAAAATTTGGTATTTACGAAGACTACAAGACATTAAACAAAGCTGAAGGCAGGTTTGCTGTAACGGGCAAGGCTGATGATCGTTTTGTGTTTAAAGTGCCCAATCTTCGCAACGTGGAATTAACGTATCCCTATTTTCATGATGGGGCAGTTGAAACTCTGGAAGAGGCGGTTAATATCATGGGGAGGCTGCAATTGGAGCGCGAATTTACCCGGGAAGAAAATGCCAAAATTGTGGCGTTCCTGAAGTCGTTGACCGGCAAACAGCCCAAGTTTACGTTACCCATTTTGCCACCTTCAACCAAAGAAACGCCCAAGCCCAAACCATTTGGATAATTGGGCGGTGCCTTATGTGTTATCAGGCTCAACTTGATCCGGTTGAAACCATGAGAGTTTTTCTCGGAGTTTTACTACGCCGCCTATGATGATCAAGGTAGGAGCTTTAAGCTTTGCCGCTTCCGCTATCGTCGGGAGTGTAGCCAAAGTTCCGCAAACTACGCGCTGATTTTGTGTCGTCCCCTGTTGCACGATGGCGGCGGGGGTAGATTCCGGCAAGCCATGCGATATTAGCTTTGAGCATAATATTTCAAGGCCGTGCAGCCCCATGTAAACGACGACAGTTTGATTGGGGTGCGCCAGCATTTCCCAATCGAGATCCATGCCCCCTTCTTTTAGATGGCCGGTTATGAAAACACAGGACTGCGCATGATCCCTGTGCGTGAGCGGGATTCCGGCGTAGGCGGCAACACCGGACGCGGCAGTGATACCCGGTACAACCTGAAAATTTATTTTGTGATCCGACAGTGTTTCGATTTCTTCTCCGCCACGGCCAAAAATGAAGGGGTCTCCCCCTTTGAGCCGTAAAACACGCTTTCCTGCTTTTGCCAGCCGTACCAACAGGTCGTTGATACTTTCCTGGGGCATTGTGTGCTGACCACGCATTTTGCCGACAAAAATTCTTTCTGCATCGCGTCGCGTCATTTCCAGTACCGGCTTGGAAACAAGATTGTCATAAAGCACGACATCTGCCTTCTGCATCAGACGTAATGCCCGAAAAGTGAGCAAATCCGGAGCGCCCGGACCTGCCCCCACCAGAAATACTTCGCCGGTCTGGCTATGATTATCGTCTTCTAGCGTGGTCAGCAGCATGTCTTCTGCAGATTGATCGTTGCCCGACAAAACTTTCTCGGCAATCGGACCTTCCAGCACATCCTCCCAGAATATGCGACGTTTACCGGGATGGTTGATGCGCGCTTTGACTGTTTGCCTAAATTTGGCGGCGAAGGTGGCCAATCGGGCATATCCCGGCGGTATTAATGCTTCCAACTTGCCGCGTAAAATTCTTGCCAGGACGGGTGATGCACCGCCGGTTGAAAATGCGACCATGAGAGGAGAGCGATCAAGAATTGCCGGCATGATGAACGTGCAAAGAGCAGGGTTGTCGACCACATTGACGGGAATATTTCTTTTTTTTGCTTCATTTGAGATTTCTTCGTTTATTCCGATGTTATCGGTGGCAGCAATGACAAGTGTGATGTCATTTAAGTGTGCCGTTTGAAACTGGTCTGGAATATATTCAATACCGGGGAGGCGGGTAAAAGCGTTGCACAATTCCGGCGAAACCACCTTCACTAATGCGCCTGCCTGAATGAGTAGGGAAGCTTTTCTAAAGGAAACTTCACCTCCCCCCACAACGAGGCATTTTTTTTGTTTGAGGTTAAGAAAAATGGGGAAGTAATCCATGGCAAGATTTTTGATTCTCTAAAGTAAGGTTGCTTAGGGGCCTATTTTATCCAATCCGGTTTGCCGTTTCGCATATATATTTTATTCTGGCGGGTATTGTGTAGGATATTCGAAGGTTATTGCACATTTTTTTGTGCATCTACCCTGATGGATTTGTTAGGTTGAATCGCCACTTCAAATTGACCACGGGCTGTGTAAAATTTGATTCATGCCGGATTCAAGGCCAGCCGACTACAGTACGAATATGAGGAATATATGATTAGGTTGAATAATTTGATCAAGTTTTATTCCATTGGCCTGCTCCTGTGCGGGTTGTTGTTAGCCGTGTTATGGATACACAACGTCCGCAGCCAAATCAGGCTGAATGCGACGAGCGTTTTGGTGAGCTGGTCAAAGATGTATCCGGGTTGTTGCAGACGCGGATGCAAATCTATGAATTCGGGTTGCGCGGCGCGCGTGCCGCGGTTTCCATGGTTGGCATGGAGTCGATGACGCGCGAGCGTTTCCTCCACTATGCCCAATCGCGTAATTTCGCGCTCGAATTTCCGGGTGCGCATGGTTTTGGTCTGATCCGTCGCGTGAAATCGGAGCAGGAGGCCGCATTTACTGCGTCCTCCAGGCGTGATGGCAATCCGGATTTCTCCATTCGTCAGCTTATTCCCCATGACGACGAGCGCTTTGTTATTCATTACGTCGAGCCGGAGAAAACCAACCGACAGGCGATTGGACTTGACGTTGGCTCCGAGAAAAAGCGGCGTGCGGCCGCGCTTGCATCAATGAATAGTGGCTTGCCCGTGCTGACTGCACCGATCACCATCGCGCAGGCTATGGGAAAACCTGATCGAAGTTTCCTGTTTCTTCTTCCGGTTTATCGTGGCGGGATGGTTTCTCCTTCGACGGACATGAGTGCGTTGGGTTGGGTTTATGCGCCGCTGGTGATTGACGAGGTGCTGGCCGGGCTGGATACGCGAAAGAATGAATATGTGATGACCTTGTCCGATGTCAGTAATGCAGGTATGCCTGAAGCCTTTTATTCATCTGCAGGCGGGGCTACGGTCGAGGGACTCGAAAAGCGCATACGGATTACCATGTATGGTCGTGAATGGATGCTGGAGGTGAAGGCGCAACCTGAATTTGTCCAGCGGCTTAATCAGCGCAATCCGTTGTTTGGCGGACTCGTTATTGGCGCGCTGTTCGCGTTGCTTTCCGGATTGATATATTTTGTGGTGGTCATAAGCCGGCGTTGGCAGCAGGATGGACTTGCTTCGCAGATTATCGATGCGATGCCCGATGCGATGCTGGTTGTGGATGATGAAGGGCGTATCGTTCGTGTTAACGACAAGCTGTTAAGTTACACGGGGTATACGCGGGAAGATCTGATCGGTCAATCGGTCGATTTGATGGTACCCAGCCGCTTCCGTGCCGGGCATCAGGTTCTGCGCAAGAGCTACGATGCAAGGACGCGTGAAATGGGTAAGGGACGTGAATTGATGGCGCAGCGCATGGATGGTAGCGAATTCCCCGCCGAAATCAGTCTGGGGCCGTTGCAGTTTGGTGGAAGCACCCATGTGATTGCGATTATCACGGATATCAGCGAGCGCAAGGCTGCACAAAGGCAACTCGATCTATACAAGAAAATGATCGAACTTTCCAACGATCCTGCTTACATGTTCAATGAGGATTATCGACTGGTCTATGTCAATGAGGCGGCAGTAAAACACTGGGGAGCGCAGCGCGAGGAGTTGCTGACCTGGCATGTCCCGGATTGGGATTCTAATTTCCCAATGGGGAGTGATCGGCTTTTGCAGCTGTTTGATTATGTGGGTAAGAATCCCGGAGTGTCGATGCAAACACAGCACCGCCTTAAAAACGGGGTGATTGTGCCGGTTGAAGTGACTGCAACGCTTATTGAGATAGATGACAGGCCCTATATTTTTGGGTACATCAAGAATATCGCCGAACAGAAGCGGGAAAAACAATTGTTGGAGGAAAGCCAGGAGCGATTGTCCTTGGCGACGAACGCCGGGCAGATTGGCGTCTGGGATTGGGATATCGTGAATAATATTCTGGTTTGGGACGATTGGATGTACAAGCTTTTTGGTATCCCAAAAGAAGACTTTTCTGGGGTTCATGAAGTATGGTCGCATTCGCTGCACCCCGATGATCGTAATTATGCCGAGACAGAACTGGCGGCCGCTCTATCAGGAACGGGGGATTACACTTGCGAATTCAGAATACTGTGGCCGGACGGCTCTATACACTATATCAAGGCATATGCAAAAACGTTTTTCGATGCCGAAGGACGGCCGCTGC
>JBIIMQ010000013.1:0-25732 GCA_044337935.1 Candidatus Nitrotoga sp. | reverse complement strand
AATAGTCGGAGACTGCAATATCCAACTACCCCGTCACTCCGCGAGCGAGCATTTCCACCCCAACTTTACCTTCGCTAATTTCTCGCAGCGCAATTACTGTTGGCTTATCTTTGCACTCTGCCACCAGATAGCTGGCACCATTAGCCAACTGACGCGCGCGATAAGCGGCGGCCAATGTGAGCTCAAACCGGTTCGGTATGTTAACCAAACAATCGTCTATTGTTACACGGGCCATGATGCATTCTCCTTATTGCAATTGATTAATTAATGTTTGCTGGCGTGAAAGTTGCCTGTCGCGGCGAAGTCCTGCGGCAACAACAATGGCATTAAATTCCTGTAAAGCAACATCCAGCTTGTCGTTGATAATAACATAGTCAAACTCTACGACATGGGCGATGTCTTCTTTCACGGCGTGCAAACGCCGGGCAATCACGTTGACATCGTCCTGGCCGCGCGCACGTAACCGATCTTCCAGCGCTTGCAGCGAAGGCGGCAGAATAAAAATGCTGATGCAATCCGGAAATGCGCGGCGCACCTGAGCCGCCCCCTGCCAATCGATTTCCAGCAATATATCGCGCCCGCTCACAATCTCGGCTTCAATCCAGGATTGTGAAGTACCGTAGAGATTGCCATACACCTCGGCGCTTTCCAAAAAATCGCCATGCTTTGCCATACTCAAGAAAGTTTCGCGACTGACAAAATGATAATCTTCCCCGTCAATCTCACCCGGACGTGGCATGCGTGTTGTATAAGAAACAGAAATGTCAACCTGTTGATTACTAGCCAAAAGCGAGCGAACCAAGCTGGTTTTTCCAGCACCTGATGGTGCACTGACTATAAAAAGGTTGCCTGACATATTACGTGGTTGGGCATTTCAAAAATTAAAAGAAGCTACAATTTCAACGCGACAAACCTGCAAAGCTCGCACAATTTTAACATCAACTACCAAGGACCTCTGAGAATTCAACATGGATCCTAATTCAAATCGTTCCAACAATGTACCCGCGCCTTACTACGTCCGGTATTATATAACCCTAAGAACTGAATTAAAGAGTTACCGCACAATACACCATCATTAAACCGGAAAGTTGAATCAAGCCGGTGCCATACAATATCGCCCGGTATCCACCAGAAATTACGCGGGCAATTTCGAGCGGAATACCCAATCCAGCAATATATTTCGTAACATTAATCTTCCTAAAAACACACCACTATTCCCCCGAATTTCACGCTAGGACAGACTCCATATTGCTGTTCGTCCCGAGACAGGGTAATATTTCCGCCCTTTCGCCTTGTATTTTGCAGGTATCGATTACATAAATAACGCTGTGGCGATGTGTGTCGCCACTTTTTTTGGGTTAGTGATTTTAATGAGGAACAACGTGTGAGTCATTCTTCGTTGCCGGTCCAGCAGGGTTTATATGACCCACGCTATGAGCACGATGCGTGCGGGGTAGGCTTTGTAGCGCATATCAAAGGTAAGCAGAGCCACGACATGATATGTCATGGTCTGCAGATACTAA
Organism: Candidatus Nitrotoga sp.; assembly: GCA_044337935.1. GTDB lineage: Bacteria > Pseudomonadota > Gammaproteobacteria > Burkholderiales > Gallionellaceae > Nitrotoga. The sequence continues at coordinate 24,209 of JBIIMQ010000013.1, read as the reverse complement.
AAAATCTTACGCATCGCGGCGCAGTGGGCGCTGATCCGTTGGCGGGCGATGGCGCGGGTATTCTTATTCAAATTCCGGATACATTTTTACGCAATTCGTGCACTGCGCAAGGAATTTCTCTACCAGCAGCAGGAAAATACGGGGTTGGCATGCTATTCCTGCCGCGCGATCCGGCGGCACGTGCCGCCTGCGAGCAAGTGATTACCGACAAAATTGCTGCGGAAGCACAGGTATTACTGGGCTGGCGCGATGTACCGGTGGACAACAGCGGTTTAGGCGAAAGTGTTAAAGCCATAGAGCCGATAGTGCGTCAGGTATTCATCGGGTGCGGTGCAAATTGCATTGACACTGATAGCTTTGAACGTAAGTTATTTATTATCCGCAAAACTGCGGAACATGCCATACGCAACCTACCGAATGAACAAGGGCGCGGCTTCTACATCCCCTCACTTTCTGCGCGGACTATCGTTTACAAGGGCATGTTATTGGCCGATCAGGTTGGCGAATATTATCTTGACCTGCAAGATAAAAGCATGGTCAGCGCATTGGCGCTGGTACATCAACGTTTTTCCACCAACACATTCCCCTCTTGGGATCTGGCGCATCCATTCCGGATGATTGCGCACAATGGTGAAATCAACACCCTGCGCGGAAATGTGAACTGGATGGCTGCACGTCACGCGGCAATGTCGTCCAATCTGCTGGGAGCAGATCTGGAAAAATTGTGGCCGCTCATTGTGGAAGGCCAATCTGACTCCGCCTGTTTTGACAACGCGCTGGAACTTTTGGTGGCAGGCGGTTATTCGCTGCCGCATGCCATGATGATGCTGATTCCCGAAGCCTGGTCGGGCAACCCGTTAATGGACGAAGAGCGACGCGCTTTTTATGAATACCATGCCGCGCTGATGGAACCTTGGGATGGCCCTGCCGCCGTAGCTTTTACCGATGGCCGCATGATTGGCGCAACGCTGGACCGAAACGGCCTGCGTCCAGCACGCTACCTGATTACGGATGACGACATGGTTCTCATGGCATCTGAAATGGGCGTGCTGGATATCCCACAAAACAAGATCGTGAAAAAATGGCGCCTGCAACCGGGCAAAATGTTCCTTATTGATTTGCAAGCCGGCCGCATTGTGGACGATGCCGAATTGAAACAGCAACTCGCCACCGCAAAACCGTACCGCGAATGGATTGAAAAATCACGCTATTTCCTCGGCGATTTACCGGTCGGAGAAACAAATAATGCATCGGAAAGCAGCCTATCCAACACCAATCTGCTGGACATCCAGCAGGCATTTGACTACTCACAGGAAGACATCAAGTTTATCCTCGCCCCCATGGCTGCATCAGGGGAAGAGGCAACCGGCTCGATGGGTAATGATGCCGCCCTGCCTGTCTTGTCCGACAAAAACAAGGTGCTGTACAACTATTTCAAACAGCTTTTTGCTCAGGTAACCAATCCTCCGATCGATCCAATCCGTGAAGAGATCGTCATGTCACTTACCTCGTTTATTGGGCCCAAACCCAATCTGCTCGGTATCGACGAAACTGATCCGCCACTCCGCCTTGAGGTACATCAGCCCGTACTGACCAATGAAGATTTGATCAAGCTGCGCGACATCGGCTCATTAACCAAGGGCCGTTACAAATCCCAGGTACTGGACATCACTTATCCTGCGACACAAGGAGCAGCGGGCTGTGAAAACGCAATAAAAGCACTAAGTGCCGCAGCTGACCGGGCGGTAGCAGATGGCTATAACGTTCTGATTTTGTCTGATCGCACGGTTTCCAGCGAACGCGTGGCGATTCCGGCTTTATTGGCTTGTGCGGGTGTTCACCATCATCTGGTGCGCGAAGGGCTGCGCACCAGTACCGGACTGGTCGTGGATTCCGGCTCAGTACGTGAAACCCATCATTTCGCACTGCTTGCCGGTTATGGCGCCGAGGCGGTATGTCCGTGGCTAGTATATGAAACCATTGCCACCATGGGCGATTATTTACCTGCCGGGATATCCAACAAGGATGCAAATAAGCGTTTCATTAAGGCAATAAACAAGGGCCTGCTCAAAGTCATGTCCAAAATGGGCATCTCAACTTATCACTCTTATTGTGGCGGACAGATTTTCGAAGCTGTCGGCCTTAACGCAGATTTCGTGTCGCAATATTTCACCGGCACGGCAACCCAGATCGAAGGCATTGGCCTGCATGAAGTGGCTGAGGAGACAATGCGTATCCATCAGTCCGCTTTCGGCAACGATCCGGTATTGTCCAATGCACTGGAAGCGGGTGGTGAATATGCCTATCGTGTGCGCGGTGAGGAACACCTGTGGACACCGGATACCATCGCCAAACTGCAACATGCTACCCGTTCCAACAATGGGCAAACATACAAGGAATATGCGAAGCTGATCAACAATCAGACTCAGCGCATGAAAACCTTACGCGGTTTGTTCGAAATCAAGCCTGCCGGTGCACCGGTGCCGCTGGAGGAAGTTGAGCCGGCTAAAGAAATCGTTAAACGTTTTGCTACCGGAGCCATGTCGCTCGGGTCTATTTCTACCGAGGCACACGCCACTCTGGCCATTGCCATGAACCGTATCGGGGGAAAATCCAATACGGGCGAAGGTGGCGAAGATCCGATGCGTTTCCGGTCGATTAAAGGCGGGGAAAAATTATCTGAAATCATAGGAAAAGGCCGCATTGAAGCCGATATGACCCTCTTATCGGGAGATTCATTGCGCTCCAAGATAAAGCAGGTGGCTTCCGGTCGTTTTGGTGTGACCGCTGAATACTTGACCAGCGCCGATCAAATTCAAATCAAAATGGCGCAAGGTGCGAAGCCCGGTGAAGGCGGCCAGCTGCCCGGCCACAAAGTCTCGGAGTACATCGCAAAATTGCGTTTTGCCATCCCCGGCGTAGGCTTGATTTCGCCGCCGCCCCACCACGACATCTATTCCATTGAGGATTTGGCCCAACTAATTCATGACCTGAAAAATGCAAATCCGAAAGCCTCCATTTCGGTCAAGCTGGTATCTGAAGTGGGCGTTGGCACAGTGGCAGCCGGTGTAGCCAAAGCCAAAGCGGATCATATAACGGTTTCCGGCCATGATGGCGGCACGGGCGCCTCGCCATTGTCATCCATTAAACATGCCGGAACCCCTTGGGAACTGGGACTGGCTGAAGCCCAGCAAACATTGGTACTGAACCGGTTGCGTGGCCGCATTATTTTACAAGTAGACGGTCAATTAAAAACCGGTCGCGATGTATTAATCGGTGCGTTACTCGGCGCGGATGAATTCGGTTTCGCTACAGCGCCGCTGGTGGTGGAAGGCTGCATCATGATGCGCAAGTGTCACCTCAACACCTGCCCGGTCGGCGTGGCTACACAGGATCCCGAGCTGCGCAAGAAATTTACCGGCCAGCCCGAACACGTGGTGAATTATTTCTTCTTTGTAGCAGAAGAAGTTCGCGAATACATGGCACAAATGGGTATCCGCAAATTCGATGATCTGATTGGACGCAGCGAATTACTTGATACCCGACAAGTCATCACCCACTGGAAAGCCAAGGGATTGAATTTCTCCAGAATTTTCCATCAGCCTGATGTGCCGGCTAGCGTGTCGCGCCGTCATGCCGAGGAACAGGATCACGGACTGACTCATGCCTTGGATCACCGACTGATTGCCGAAGCCATGCCTGCGCTGGAAAACAAGTCACCGGTAATCATTGAAAACCGCATTCGCAATGTTAACCGTACTGTCGGTGCAATGCTGTCGCATGAAGTAGCAAAGCGCTATGGCCAAACCGGATTGCCCAACGATACCATCACCGTGAAATTGCAGGGCACGGCAGGACAAAGCTTTGGCGCATTTCTCGCGCACGGTATCACCTTCGAGTTATCCGGCGAAGGCAATGACTACGTCGGTAAAGGATTGTGCGGCGGGCACATCATCGTTATGCCCCCCAAGGAATGCAATATCATCGCCGGAGAAAACATTATCGTTGGCAATACCGTGTTGTACGGCGCGACCAGTGGTGAATGCTATTTCCGGGGAGTGGCCGGGGAACGCTTCGCGGTGCGCAATTCCGGCGCAATTGCGGTAGTGGAAGGCTTGGGCGACCACGGTTGCGAATACATGACCGGCGGCATAGTGGCTGTGCTGGGACAAACCGGACGTAATTTTGCCGCGGGGATGTCCGGCGGCGTCGCTTATGTGCTGGATGAAGATGGCGGTTTCGAACATCGTTGCAATCTGGCAATGGTGCAACTGGAACCGGTGCCCGATGAGGCTGCCGCGAGCGAACTGGGCGAAATCGAAGCGCATGGCCGGGTACATTTTAACCACCTCGGCAAAGCTGATGAACAAGTGCTACGCGATATGATCAGTGCTCACTGGCGCTACACCGGCAGTACCCGCGCTCAAGATATTCTAAATAATTGGACGCACTACTTGCCGAAATTCATCAAGGTCATGCCGACTGAATACCGCCGTGCATTGCAGGAAATCTCGGCAGAACAAACCAAGCAATTGGAGGCTGTATAAATGGGTAAGATTACCGGGTTTATGGAATTCCACCGCTTGAGCGAGAGCAGCTTGCCGGTTGCGGAACGCCTGAAAAACTACAAGGAATTCATGCCGCGTCTGACCGATCAGCAGACTTCCGTGCAGGGTTCACGTTGCATGGACTGCGGCATTCCATTTTGTACTACGGGTTGTCCGGTTAACAACATCATCCCGGATTGGAATGATTTGGCTTATCGTGGCAAATGGAAGCAGGCGTTAGATGTGCTGCATTCCACCAACAACTTTCCGGAATTCACCGGACGTATTTGTCCCGCACCGTGCGAGGCGGCCTGCACATTAAACATCAACAACGATGCAGTCGGTATCAAATCCATCGAGCACGCCATCATCGACAAGGGATGGGAAGAAGGCTGGGTGCAACCGCAACCGGCACAAACCAAATCCGGCAAAAAAATTGCCATCGTCGGTTCCGGGCCGGCTGGCTTGGCATGCGCCCAACAACTGGCGCGCGTCGGGCATAACGTGGTGGTATTTGAAAAGAATGATCGGGTTGGCGGTCTGTTGCGTTACGGCATTCCCGATTTCAAACTTGAAAAGTCACACATCGACCGTCGCATTGACCAGATGCGTGCCGAAGGAGTGGAATTCCGCGTCAACCAGAATATCGGGGTACACGTATCTGCACAGCAATTAAAAGATGAATTCGACGCCGTGGTATTAACCGGCGGAGCTGAACAGCCGCGCGACCTGCCCGTTCCGGGGCGGGAATTGCGGGGCGTCCATTTCGCCATGGAATTTCTGCCGCAACAAAACAAAATTGTGGCGGGAGACACGCTGCCGGATCAAATTAAAGCAACCGGTAAGCACGTTGTCGTCATCGGCGGCGGCGACACCGGTTCTGATTGCGTGGGGACATCCAATCGCCATGGTGCAGCTTCGATAACCCAGTTTGAGGTTATGCCACGCCCGCCCGAACAAGAAAACAAACCAATGATCTGGCCGTATTGGCCGATGAAACTGCGCACTTCCAGCTCCCACGACGAAGGCTGCCAGCGTGATTGGGCTGTTGCAACCAAAAAACTTACCGGCAGTAATGGAAAAGTTGAAAAATTGCATGCCGTGCGCGTCGAATGGAAAGACGGGAAAATGCACGAAGTGCCGGGCAGCGAAATTGAAATGAAGGCCGATCTCGTACTTCTGGCTATGGGTTTTGTCAGCCCGATGCAGCAGGTTCTGGAGGCATTTGGTGTTGAGAAAGATAGCCGTGGCAATGCCCGGGCTGCGACCGAAGGAGCGGGTTATTATCAGACATCGGTAGCCAAAGTATTTGCCGCTGGCGATATGCGACGCGGCCAGTCACTTGTGGTGTGGGCAATACGCGAAGGCCGCCAGGCAGCACGTGCGGTGGATGAATATTTGATGGGTAGCTCGAACCTGCCTCTCTAAATTGAGCAAGCCATATCAGCTTACTGCTGACGAATTACTATCGGCAGGCCGCACTGACCCGATGCAACAACGGCTTCATCTGAAACGCTGTCTGGCGCTTGCAAAGTTATCGGGGCATGAAATATGGATTACCTTCAATTGTGTTCGCGTTTGGCACCGGATGCCCCATTCGGAACGGATGATGCAGTAACGAAATAACGCTGGCATCCCTTCACTTCATGATATTGATGCTTGAAGACGGCATTATCTTTCCGGTTTTCCGTTCACGTTCATCTGCGTTACCCGTGATGCTGATCCGTCGCGGAACATGGTTGCCGGACTAACATCTCCAGCATAGGGGACGGGGAGATCCAAGGTAACGCTGTTTAAATTGAATCAACTTAAAATTAAAAGAGAGCAACATGAATTTCAAGTTAAAAAATGACACCTTCCTGCGTGCCTTGCTACGCCTACCGACAGACTATACCCCCGTGTGGATGATGCGTCAGGCCGGGCGCTATCTGCCGGAATATTGTGCGACGCGCAAGCGTGCCGGCAGCTTTCTGGATTTATGCAAAAGTCCGGACATGGCTACGGAAGTTACCTTACAACCACTCGATCGATTCCCTCTGGATGCCGCAATCCTGTTTTCCGACATCCTCACCATTCCGGATGCGATGGGCCTCGGGCTGTATTTCTCCGAAGGAGAAGGGCCAAAATTTGAACGTCCCTTGCGTGATGAAACCGCAATTAAGGCATTAAAGGTGCCGGACATTAATAAAGACTTGCGTTACGTCACTGATGCCGTATCACAAATTCGCAAAGCGCTAAATGGTAGCGTGCCATTAATTGGTTTTTCCGGTAGCCCGTGGACGCTGTCCTGTTATATGGTAGAAGGCGGTAGCAGCGATGATTATGCACGTGTCAAAACGTTAATGTACAAAGAGCCCAAGCTGATGCACCACATTCTGGACGTCACAGCACAAGCGGTAACCCAGTATCTCAATGCACAAATTGAAGCAGGCGCACAAACCGTGATGATTTTTGATTCATGGGGAGGCGTACTTTCTCATGCTGCTTACCACGAGTTCTCACTCCCCTACTTACAGAAGATCGTACACGGGTTAAAACGCGAATATGATGGCGTAAAAATCCCGGTAATCGTATTTACCAAGGGCGGTGGATTATGGCTGGATAACATCGCTGATATCGGCTGCGATGCAGTGGGTCTGGATTGGACTATGGATATTGGCATAGCGCGACAAAAAGTGGGGCATAAAGTTGCACTGCAAGGTAATCTGGATCCGGCCATACTCTTTGCCACACCGGAAGTCATCCGTACCGAGACAGAACGTGTATTAGCCAGCTACGGCTATGGTAGTGGTCATGTATTTAATCTAGGGCATGGTATTTCCCAATTCACCAACCCGGATCATGCCGCAGCACTGGTGCAAGCAGTTCATGAATTAAGCCGCAAATATCACTAATCTTTTTTGAATTTTATGTTTAGTTATTCACAAATCAAGCAGCTACCCATAGTAATTAAACACTAATTAAAATTTTCATCCAAATATCAAGGAATAAAACAGCAAGCAATTGTTTTTTAATGATTAATAATTATGCCCATAAAATGAGCAGCTGAATAAAACCCTATATGGTATTAATAGTTAGCTTGGTTATATTGGTATTATTCACATTGTTATCCACAGCTTATGTGGACAACAAAAAATACTTAATCAAGTCAGTTAACTTAGCTCAGTATCATAGAAATTAGTGGAGCAAATCTTTTTAAATGGCAATTATTCGCGTCGCGCTAGATGTGCCATTGTCAACACTATTTGACTATTCGATAGACAGTCATATCACGATCGTCCCGGGAACACGCGTATTGGTTTCATTCGGACGCAAAAAAATGACTGGCATCGTGATGGAATGCGCAACGGATTCCGTCCTTGTTGCAGAACGCATTAAACCCGTTCTGCAAGTGCTGAACGATATTCCGCCCCTCTCCGATGAACTGCTCGCCCTGCTGCGATTCTGTAGCGATTATTATCACTTTCCCCTTGGCGTCACAGTCCTCTCCGCCTTGCCGGTGCGTTTGCGTACAGGCAAGCCGATCGCGCTCAAGGAAACAATGCAATACAGGCTCAGCGCCAGTGGCCGTGCACTCGACCCAAGCCTGTTATCCAAACGCAAAGTAGTACAGCACCGCATACTCGCGGCCTTGAAGTCGAATGCACTCAGCGCCGCAGAAGTGCGCGCACTATCACAAAGCGGAGCATCTGCGCTTAAAACATTGCTGCATGCGGGATGGGTGGAAACATGCGCGATGCCTGCAGTTTCCGGCGCATTTACGTTCAACGATACTCACACACTAACCACAGAACAACAGCACGCGGTAGATTCCATTACTAAAACAACAAGCTTTAATTGCTTCTTGCTGCACGGAATCACCGGCAGCGGCAAGACCGAAATTTATGTGCATTTGATGAACCGGATATTGCAACAGCAAGGGCAGGTATTATTGCTGGTGCCGGAAATCAACCTTACACCTCAGTTGGAAAATTATTTTCGCAGCCGCTTGCCGGATGTTGAGCTGGTCAGCCTGCACAGCGGCCTGAGTGACGGAGAACGAATGCAGAACTGGCTGCATGCCCAGTCCGGCCGAGCCCGGATCATACTGGGTACGCGCCTGGCGGTGTTCACGCCGCTGCCGCAGCTGGCATTGTTGATCGTGGATGAAGAACATGATGCCTCGTTTAAACAGCATGACGGCTTGCGTTACTCGGCACGCGATGTGGCAATCTTTCGCGCCCGCCAGCGCGGGGTACCCATTGTACTGGGATCTGCCACCCCTTCATTGGAAAGCTATTACAACGCCCAGAGTGGACGCTATCAAATGTTGCGCCTGACCCAGCGTGCGGCAACACGGGCACAACTACCAACAGTAAATTGCATCAATACCAAAAATACCGTTATGCAGCACGGCCTGAGCAAACCGCTGCTTAATGCCTTGGCCGAACGCCTGCAACGCGGTGAACAGAGCCTGATATTCATTAATCGGCGAGGCTATGCACCGGTATTAATGTGCGGCGCTTGCGGCTGGCTGTCCGGGTGTTCAAACTGCGCGGGCATGTTGGTATTACATCTCAAGGATCGCCTCCTGCGCTGCCACCATTGCGGCCACCAGCAGCGTGTACCGAATGCCTGCCCGCAATGCGGCAACGCCGACCTGCAACCGGTTGGCATTGGCACACAACGGGTAGAAAGCGCTTTGCGGGAACACTTCCCGGAGGCACGCATCCTGCGCGTGGATCGTGACAGCACACGCAACAAAGGAACATGGCAAGCCATGCGCCAGCAGATTCAAGATGATGCGGTAGACATTCTGGTTGGCACGCAAATGCTGGCGAAGGGACATGATTTCCCCAACTTGACGCTGGTAGGAATACTGAACCCGGACAGCGCCTTATACAGTAGCGACTTTCGAGCATCGGAAAAATTGTTTTCCCAACTTGTCCAGGTCGCCGGGCGAGCCGGACGTGCCGACAAGCCGGGCGAAGTATTGATCCAGACCGCATTTCCCGACCATCCCTTATTCCGTGCATTACGTGCACACGATTACGATGCATGGGCGCAAATCCTGCTGTCGGAACGCCAATCCGCCGGTTTCCCGCCATTCATGTATCAAGTATTACTGCGTGCTGAAGCCAAGCATGAAAGTCGCATGTATACTTTCCTGCAACGGGCGCGCGAAGCAGCAGTTGAACTGGCCATGCCGGTTGAAATCTACGGCGTGGTTCCCGCTGCCATGCCACGGCGTGCCAACCATTTTTTAGCGCAATTACTGGTACAAAGTACAATACGAAAACCCTTGCAACAGTTCCTGCGCGAATGGCGTTCCTTGCTGGATGCACTACCCGCCCAAGGACTGCGCTGGTCACTGGACATTGATCCGATTGATTTCTAGATCATCAAAATAATTATGAAATATGGCATTTCAGGGAAAGTCATTACATGCTTCCGGATTTAATAAATTCACTACATGACATAGTCGGTACCAACCACGTACTAAGCGGTGAATCCGCGGCACCCCACTATACCGACTGGCGCGGGCGATACAGTGGCCGTGCGCTGGCCGTAGTATTTCCCGGTGATACGCAACAAGTTGCTGCCGTGGTCGCGTTGTGCGCAAAGCAGCGCATCGCCATTGTCCCGCAGGGCGGAAACACCAGTTTAAGCGGCGGCTCGGTACCGCTGGCGCAAGACCGGCAGATTGTGATCAACCTGTCACGTATCAACAAAATTCACACGCCGGATACGATCAACTATACGATAACCGTGGAAGCGGGCTGCACGCTGGCCGCAGTAAGGGAAGCAGCGGCACAGGTTAACCGGTTATTTCCACTCGGCCTCACCGCAATCGCGGGGCAATGCGAAATCGGCGGTAACATTTCCACCAATGCCGGCGGCATCGGCGTGCTGCGCTATGGCAACATGCGCGACCTGGTACTCGGGCTGGAAGTAGTCTTGCCCGATGGTCGCATTTGGAATGGATTACGCAGCTTGCGCAAAGACAATACCGGCTATGATTTGAAACATTTATTCATCGGCGCGGAAGGCACGCTGGGCATCATTACGACCGCCGTGCTCAAACTTTTTCCGCGCCCGCAATCGGTAGCAACTGCCTGTGTGGCGGTACACGATCCGACGGTGGCGGTGAAGCTGCTCGCTCATTTACGTGCCAATTGCGGCGACAAAATAAGTGCCTTTGAAATCATTTCAAGATCCTGTTTGGATCTTGTTTTAAAGCATATTCCCGGCACCGCGGAACCATTTGTCACCCACCATGAATGGATCGTGCTGATCGAACTATCAGATGTACTGCAAACGCCCCTGGCTCCTCCACTGCTCGATGCACTGCAAACGTTCGGTACTGGCATCACCGAGTTCGCCGTCGATTCGAAAGGCAGTACTGTAAATTGGTGGAATTTGCGCAAAAATATTAGCGAAGCCCAGAAACGCGAAGGTATCAGTATCAAACATGATGTCGCGGTACCCATCAGCCACGTGGCAGAATTCATCGCCCGCGCCAATGCTGCCCTGCATACCGCATTTACCGGTCTGCGCATCGTTGCCTTCGGCCATATCGGCGATGGCAACATCCATTACAACATCTCCATGCTGGACTCAGCCCAGAACCCGGCCTTCATCGCGCAAAGCCAACGGGTCAACAGCATCGTGTATGACATCGTGCATGAATTAAATGGCAGCATCAGCGCCGAGCACGGACTGGGGCAACTCAAACGTAATGAAATCCGTCACTACAAAAGCGCACTGGAACTTGAACTGATGCGCGGCATCAAGCATACGCTTGATCCGCATAATTTAATGAATCCGGGGAAAGTAATTTAGCGGGTGCGTTAAAATGTGCTGCAAATACTCGCGATTACCGGCACATTGAGAATTAAAATTCTGCCCGTTGCTCACAGTAAAATCAAATTGTCCCGGTGTATCAGCTCCGGCTCATCAACATAACCCAGAATGGTTTCAATTTCGTTACTGGAATGGCCGGCGATGCGCCGCGTTTCTGCCGCGCTGTAGTTGATCAATCCGCGCGCAATGTCCTGCCCGTTCACATCCAGAATGGCGACCACCGTGCCACGCTCAAATTCCCCGCTCACGTTGACGATACCAACCGGCAGCAGGCTTTTGCCTTCACTGCGCAGCGCATGTACCGCACCGGCATCCAGCGTCACCTTGCCGCTGATTTGCAAATGATTTGCCAGCCATTGTTTGCGCGCATTCAACGGTAACAGCTGCGCCTCCAACAAGGTACCGATACTTTCGCCACGCATCAGGCGAGGTAATACATCTACTTCATGGCCGGACGCAATCACGGTGTGTGCGCCGCTCCGTGCAGCGCGTTTTGCGGCGAGTACCTTGGTGAGCATACCACCGCGCCCGATATGACTACCCGCACCCCCCGCCATGGATTCAAGTTTTTCATCGCCGGCTTGTGCCAAACTCACCAGCGTGGCATTCGGATCTTTGCGCGGATCAGCCGTATAAAGACCGCTCTGGTCAGTCAGAATAATAAGCGCATCCGCCTCAATCAGATTGGCCACCAATGCACCCAACGTGTCGTTATCACCAAATTTAATTTCATCGGTAACCACCGTGTCGTTTTCATTAATGACAGGAATAACACCCAGCGCCAGCAGCGTGCACAGCGTGGAACGGGCGTTGAGATAACGTTCACGATCGGCTAAATCAGCGTGGGTGAGTAATATTTGCGCTGTATGCAGGCCGTGCGCACTGAAGCAGCTTTCATACACCTGCACCAATCCCATCTGACCGACTGCAGCAGCTGCCTGCAATTCATGCACGGCACCGGGACGCTGCTTCCAGCCCAGCCGCTGCATACCTTCGGCAATCGCACCGGAAGAAACCAGAACCACTTTGTACCCGTCTTCACATAGCGTGGCAATTTGCCGCGCCCAGTTTTGAATCGCGGGGATATCCAGACCTTCACCTTGATTGGTGACCAGACTACTTCCAACTTTAACGACAATACGTTTACACTTGGCCAGAATGGTTTTCATGATGCATTAAAGTATCAGGGTATAAATTTGTTTGGGTTTTCGGCATTGGCCAATTCGTCCTGCATGGCAACCTGCTCCACATGCTCCATGATGGCGTAGCACAACTCTTTACAACCATCACCGTTAATCGCGGAAATAACAAAATAACGCGAATAGTCGTGAAATTCTTTCAGAAAAGCGGCAATCTTCTCATCTTTATCATGCAACAAATCAAGCTTGTTAAGCACCAACCAGCGCGGCTTGTTATACAACACTTCATCATATTTCTTGAGTTCGTTTAAAATTGAATTGGCTTCACGCACCGGATCAACCCCCTCGTACATCGGGGCAATATCGACCAAATGCAATAACAAGCGGGTGCGCATCAAATGGCGTAGAAACTGGTGTCCCAGCCCCGCACCTTCGGCAGCGCCTTCAATCAGACCTGGAATATCAGCGATAACAAAACTCTTCTCAGCCGACACCCGTACTACGCCCAAATTTGGATGTAGTGTGGTAAAGGGATAATCAGCCACCTTGGGGCGGGCGGCAGAAACCGCGCGAATAAATGTGGATTTGCCTGCGTTGGGCATCCCCAGCAACCCCACATCGGCGAGTATCTTCAACTCCAATTGCAATTCGCGCCGTTCACCTTCGGTGCCCGGGGTGCATTGACGCGGAGCACGGTTGGTGCTGGATTTAAAATGCAGGTTACCTAAACCGCCTTTGCCGCCTTGGGCGAGCAACATTTTTTGTCCATCATGATCCAAGTCCGCAATCAATTCACCGTTATTAATATCCGTAATGACTGTACCGACCGGCATACGCAGCACAATATCGTCCGCGCCTTTACCGTAACAGTCCGCGCCACGTCCGGGTTCACCATTACGCGCACGGTGAAAGCGCGCAAAACGGTAATCCACCAATGTATTGATATTACGGTCTGCAAGCGCATACACGCTGCCGCCCCAACCGCCGTCCCCACCATCGGGGCCACCCTTGTCAATATATTTTTCCCGCCGAAAACTGGCCGCGCCATTGCCGCCATCGCCTGCAATGACTTCAATTTTTGATTCGTCGATGAATTTCATGTGTCTGCTATCCCTGCAAATAAAAAAGCCCTACCTCGCGATAGGGCTCATGTACTTGATCGGGAGTACTTAAGCTGGAACCACGAAAATAGTCTTGCGTCTTTGTGCACCCTTGACTGCGAATCCCACCTTGCCGTCAATTTTCGCAAATAAGGTATGGTCTTTGCCCATGCCCACGTTATCACCAGCATGGAATCGCGTTCCGCGCTGACGAACAATAATGCTGCCTGCGCTAATCAATTCACCACCGAAGGTTTTTACGCCGAGGCGTTTTGAGTGTGAATCGCGACCGTTACTGGTACTGCCGCCACCTTTTTTTGATGCCATGCTTCTTCTCCTTCGATGTTACGCCGAAATACCGTCGATACGGATCTCAGTGAAATTTTGACGATGCCCTTGATGCTTTTGATAATGCTTGCGCCGACGCATCTTGAAGATACGGATTTTTTCACCACGGCCATTCGATATTATAGTTGCCGTGACAGTAGCACCAGCCAACAACGGTTGACCAACGGATACTTTGTCGCCACTGCCGATCATGAGCACCTTGTCCAGCACGATCGCACTACCAACTTCACCGGCAACGGTTTCAATTTTCAGGGTTTCGCCTGCAACAACACGATATTGCTTACCACCGGTTTTGATTACTGCGTACATAACAACCTCGCTTGAATGCGGTTTTACAGAGTCGCACATTATACACAAACAGCCCCCGCCGTCAAAATGGTTTTAACGGCTGGCCTTTATCCGCCACCAGCAAGCCTCTCGAGAGGCACCAGCCTCGGAAGGGCAATAGCCCCAATACCCGGAACCCGCACCTCTACGCACTACATCCTGCAATACAGCCGCTTAATCCACATCTAAATCAGCAAACAGCTTGGTGGACAAATAACGTTCGCCAAATGACGGAATCATCACCACGATCATTTTGCCGGCATTCAACGGACGTTTGGCAATTTCAAGGGCAGCCCAAACTGCCGCACCTGCAGAAATACCGACCAGCAGTCCTTCCTCCCTTGCCAGACGCCGCGCCATATTGAACGCATTCTCATCTGTGACACGCACTGCCTCATGAAATATATTTTTGTTGAGTATTTCAGGAATAAAGCCCGGCCCTATTCCCTGAATACCGTGCGGCCCACGCTGACCGCCGGAAAGCACGGGTGATGCATCGGGCTCCACGGCAATGACTTGTACGCACGAATAAATTTCTCTCAGCACTTCACCCACACCGGTGATAGTCCCCCCGGTTCCTACGCCAGCCACAAAAATATCTATCAGGCCGTCGGTATCGCGTATGATTTCCTCGGCAGTAGTAATCCGATGAATCGCCGGATTCGCACGATTGGAGAATTGCTGCAAAACAAGGTACCGCGAATCGGCCGCAGCCATATCTTTTGCTCTCCTCATTGCTCCGGGCATACCATCCGCGCCCGGAGTCAAAATAAGCTCCGCACCATAAGCCTTCATCAACAAACGACGCTCACGACTCATCGTATCCGGCATCACAAAAGCACATTTGTAACCGCGGGCTGCACAAACCATCGCCAAACCAATACCGGTATTACCCGACGTTGGCTCCAAAATAATTGTATCCGGCGTTATTTTGCCTTCTCTTTCGGCCGCGTCGATCATAGCCGCAGCAATTCGATCCTTCACGCTGAGCGCAGGACTGAAAAATTCCAACTTGGCAAGAATAGTGGCATCTATACCTTGGCTCACTCGATTTAATTGCACCAATGGCGTATTACCTATCAGCTCAGAAACGTTTTTTGCAATCTTCATCTATGCTTCCTCTCTTCAATTCACATTCACATTGCAGCATACAGCACCGAACCCGTCTGCCTGCCGCGTTGACCAAATAATACCTTATGAGCGGTTTTACAGTCCAAGCATTTTGGGGCCAAACAGACATTCCAATTAATCAAACGCAGGTTGCTCCGTGTAAGAACAACAACTCGAAATCATTATGAGCCATACCGTGTCGAGCCACACACAACCTCATGCATATTCAATGAAATTAGCCCGGCACCACGATGGTCAGACTTAACCCGGGCTGGCAATCTGCTGTAATTTAATTATCACAAATTCGGCAGGTTTGAGCGGCGCGAAGCCCACCACGATATTGACGATACCCCTATCAATGTCATTCTGAGTAATCGTTTCCCTGTCACATTTAACAAAGTACGCCTCGCGCGGACTGCTACCCTGAAAGGCCCCCTGAAGAAACAGGTTATGCATAAAAACATCAACATTACGCCGGATTTCTGTCCAAAGATTTTCATTGTTAGGTTCGAACACCACCCACTTCAATGCCCGAAACAAACTTTCCTCTAAAAATAAAGCAAGTCGCCGCACTGGAAGGTATTTCCATTCCGAGGCCAATTGATCCACACCGCACAGGGTACGCGCACCCCATACAAGCCGACCAGTAACCGGAAAGGCACGCAAGCAATTAACTGCCCGTGGATTGAGTTGACCACTTTCACCATCGGTGAGTTTTACCGTAAATTCGACCACGCCGTTTAGGGGGGCATCATTTCCGGCAGGCGCTTTCCATACGCCACGCCGACTGTCGGTACGCGCAATAACTCCGGCTACCGCACCACAGGGGGCAAAATCAGCCAGACGATTTTCCTGAAGAGGATCAGGCTGACGAAGATAGGGAAAATATAGTGCCGCATTTGTACTACGAGCCAAACCCCAGCTGACACTATCCAAACCACCGGCACCCGTAAGGTCGGAAGGCTCATCCCAAGCCATGAGAGGATCGACGATATACATAGCACGCCGCGCAAGACAATATGCAGCAGCAGCGCGGCGCGTTTGAGCGTTTACATCGCCACCCGGTTCGCGCGTCAACGGTGGGATGCACAACAAATTGAACAGATCTGCCTTCTGCAGCGCCCATATCCCCTGTTTGGCAGCCTCCAACGAGGCCAGTGATATCTGGTTATCGGTAATGGCGACCCCATCATTACCAGTCGCTGTAAACGCGGTGGATGAAGCATTATCCAGCAACGGATCAGCTCCGGCGGGTGGATTACCGTGAGCAGCGGGGCGCGTCGCAGAAACCGTGCCAGACGGCGCAACGATTCGCACCAAATTGGACTCCTGTTCCAACACCCGCGTAACAAAGCGCACATTATTGGGATCGGTGGAAAGGTTAAGGAAGTTTTCAATCGCACCGGTAGCAGTGTCGCGCACTGAGAGATTGAACAAGCTGTTAACAGGATCAGTAGGAAGCGGAAGATGCGTGTTGTAATCAATACGCACCCGCAGCTTCTCGCCCCACTTGCCAGGATTAGCGGCAATCAAATTGAAACCTGTCGCCAAGGTGAGAGTGGCGGCAGTCGCACCGTTATGAACACGCACTATCAATGCATCAGTACCACCGTTTTGAAAAAACGACCGCACAGCGTAGCTCAGGGTGCTATCGCGCCACAACCCGCCAAAATTGCGCTCAAATTCAGCAAAACTATGTACGCACACCGGATCATTCACCCGGCCACGTAAAGTGCGCCCGACGAAAGCGGTAATGGAGGTAGCCACACCGGCAATAGTGCGCACACCACTGGGCACGTCTTCAACATAGACGCCGGGGTAAAATGTAGAAACCGGCATATTGCCCCCTCCTTAATAAATAGTAGTTATATTTACGGCTCGAATTTATGACGTTATGGCCAACCGAGTTTACTACGTCCGCTTTACCAATATATACGACTCATCCAGCGCAACCGTACTGACACCGATCTGTCGCCCGGATTGCCACCCATATTCAAATCGCACCTAACAATAAAAGCAGGCTTGAATAAAAAACGCATTACTTGGGTAACAATTTCGAGCCAAGTAACCTATTTAAATAAATTTTATTGAAATTAAAGGATCGGATCGATACGAAACACGGGGTAATGTTCCGCAATTGCTTCAAAATCAGAAATTGATGCCTGATGCGAAATGGGAAGGTGCTGACAACCACTCGTCGCAACCTGACACCATGCTTTAAGAATAGGCGCACGCTCATTGCTCGGGATCTCCGTCAACACAACTGGATGAGACCCGCCACGCTTAATAAACGCCTTCCCGCTAGCCGCACGCACATTTTGCACCCACTCCGAATTATCTCCGAGCATCGAAACAAGATAGCGCTGATTATTATGTTTGGCGACGGCAAGAATGGTTTCGTGAAGGTGCCCCGTATTTCGATCTGTCACCTGCAAAGCAAGCAAGATTTGCGGCGTCAAACCAAGTCCCGACACCCAGGCGAATAGTTTGCTCCAGAATCTCCCCAATCGGGTTGGGCGCCAGTCACGATAGAAAAAACGCAGATAACCATGCTCGGCCGGATCTTTACGTTGCAACATTAATACCCTTTGAATCACCCCAGGTTTTGAGGATGCATGAATAACATACCGAATCCAGAACCAAAATTATCACCTGCCAGTTACAGGCAACAATTAAGGCTTTTCAGAAGCCAATATCCCGATCCGAAATTTGACTAGTAATTCGTCAGCATAAGTAGAGTGCGGACGTCCTTTGGTCTTGGTGTTATAAGCTTCCGTCGCTTCTTTACCACACCAAGGCTGAAGAATATCAGGCTGCGTTGGATGTTCAGGCAAATAAGCGCTTAAGTCATATGCATTACCGCGAATGGCCACCCAGCAGTTTTCGGGGGCTTGATGTTTGGCCAATTCAGTCAGTGAAATCAATTTATCAACAGTGATAACAGCGTTTTTCTCAGCAGATGGCACCCACCGGCTTCCGACCCAGAAAGCTATCACCAACAGCCAAAAAATAAGCGTAGCAAATAAGTAGAGTCGGCGCATTATCGAAACTCAAATTTTTCAAAGTGAATTTGGTGGGGCGTAACACCCCGGTTGTGTAATGCTTTTCTCAATGCTGCAACCATACCCGGCGGCCCGCACAAATAGCACTCGCGATGAGTAAGCACTTGAGCATCTGGAAGAAGGGAGTTGAGATCCGGCGCGTCGTCACCTGTAGCCAACGCCTTCAGGGAAAGCTGTTGATCCACTTTAGCAAGAGCTTGTAGTTCATGTAAAAAAGCCGCATCCACCTCGGTTCGATAAAGATAGAGGAGCGTGATCGGCTGATTTACAGGGCCGGCCCGAAGCAATGCCAGAAAGGGAATAATACCGATGCCGCCAGCCACCCAGAGTTGCGGCGTTGGTGGCCGATCGGCCAGAAAAGTTCCGAACGCGCCATGCACCCTTACCATCGTACCGGGCTCGACAGACTGAATGAGCCGCGTGCAATCGCCTAGCGCTTTGACCGCGATGCATATCTCATGATCAGCGCCAATCGAGCTAACAGTAAATGGGTGAAATTCCCCGCAATCACGGAATGCCGGCCCCAAAAAGGCAACCAAAACAAACTGTCCCGGCGTTATGGTCGTAGGTTCCGTCAAGGGCTTCAGGGTAATTTCGACTATACTTTCAACAATCGGCTTTACCGATCCCACGACATATGGACGCGCAGCCAAACCGAAGTCATCCCGAATAAGACGCCACCCCAGAAAAGAAACGGCAAGACCCAAAATCGGCAGAACGGGCTCACTGATACCAAGTAAGGCAAGGTGAACAAAACCGAGAAGTACCCCTACCCCCAGCCCGAAATGGAGCAAACGCCAAATTTGATAGGGAATACGCATTATGAAAGTGGCGGCCAACCCAAGCATCAGGAGCAGCAGCGACAGCCAACCTACCCTTATCGGCCAGCCCTGACTGAATGGAGAAAGTGTTTGCCAGGCCAGCAGTCGAGAATTCGGCCAAGCATCGACAGCGAGTACCAAGGGATGCGCCAATAGCAACACATAAGCTGTCGTGCCAGCCCAATGATGCCATTGATACATCCTTTCCAATCCGCCTAGCCACTGAGCCAGCCAGGTTTCCCGAAGCATCAATAACAGACTGGCAAGCAGGAGGCCACATCCGGCCCAACCCAGGACAATGCCAAGGGTTCGTGCCGTAGAAAGCCCTTCGGGAAATGCCCACCAAATAAGGCTGACCGCACAGGTTACGATCAGTACCGGAATAGATAGGTTGCGCAGTATCGTCATGAGGCCAATCAGCACTCAAACTTCCCATGGGCTGGCAAACTCAATTTTCGTTTTCAGGTGCTCACACATGTTCAGCCCCTCCCGAGCAACAACGTGCCCTGCCGTCCAGCCCACCTTTCCATCAGCTAATGATAGATTATCAGGCAGGCACGGCATTTCTCATGGATATTAACGCCATGAATTTTGGATTGATGCTCTATCCCCACCTCCGGCGACAAGCATTGCCAGCTCAGTGCACTAGTCTCGCTGACCAAACACAACCCTCATGCAAAAACAGGCACAGCAAGAGCACGCAGTTACGTTGCTATAACGAAATTTATTTTTTGTTTGCCCAATCTAAAAAAGTCGTCACAGCTCTCACTTGAATTTATAGAAATTCTTGTTGAGATAAGCTGCAATGTCCAGTCTTTCCTGTGCGGAAATCTGAGACGAATAATTAGCACGCACATTACGAGCGCATGCTACAACGACTTCCATTAGTTTCTGCGGATCTTTTACTTTACTGCCGGGACGCGTGAAAACGGCATTACCATTACCGCCCATCATGCCGTTGTGGCAACTGTTACATTGGTATTTATCAAACAATTTTTTACCGGCTTCAGCATGGCCACCGGCAAAGGGTTCGGCTTGCGCTGTACCGCACATGAATAAAAATATAACAAGAAATTTCTTCACGGCTAGACTCCTTGTAAAAGTTGCAATTAAGCAATACGCATCACAACAGATGGATACAAGTTGCAGGGTAGAAGAATACACCTAATTTGATGCAACAACTAGACAACTCATAAATCAGAACAACCCCCAAGAGTCATATCTGCCTCGGGGCTGGATGATCCTGGAAATCAAATAATCACCCAAAGTAAAAATATGTCTCCAGACTTCAGTTTTGCGCGTAGATCACCGTTCGGAAGAATGGGAAGTGCCTTCATCTCTTTATTTTCGATATGATCAGCCATTTCTTGCTTCTTTACATTAACGAACCGTTTTCTATCTGATTGATTAAAGTACATTATATTTTTTGCAATCTATAATAAACGGATAGCAACCTAACTAAACATTTTCAAATGTGTTGTTTATTATTTTTAAGTATGCACGGCAAACAAACAATTCACCACTCATGACGCATCCAACATCAACCGCAAAAAAGCGTATACCTTTTTCATTGCAAACTCTGTGCGGCAGCCAACATAGGATATAGGTCCGCGCATTTCGCAATCCGCGGCAGAACAAAGCGAACTTTTCATATTGATGCCGGAGGCCGCATGAGCTATTGCATCAAGTACCAGTGGGGGGTGTTCTGTTCTTGTGGAGTCTGTTTGACTTTAGGAAGATTGTTTTGACTGATCACGCAGATCGAAAAAAAGCAGGAGTAATAGTGGCAGGCAATCGAAAATGGCATGCCTTCTGTCGACACTTTTCATCGCCACGCTCAGCAATTCATGGCGGCGAGAGGAATTATTCATCAAACTGACTAGTGTGCGCCGTGATAATTCCCTGCTTCTTTGGAATACCTAAAGAGTAGTGGTTAGGGCTTATCCACACGCTGTATATTCACAGACTTGGCAACTAATGGAAATTGGCTGGGGTTGCGAATAGATTCCACAGCCAGATCAACATCAAGCATAGGCCAATAAAGATGATTAGGGGTTGGCCATTCGACGGTAGTAATCTGCTCCAGAGTAGCCTGCTTGAACCAAGGAAACTCTGTATAGGGAACAAAAAGTTCCTCGTCCTTCAACAGCAACCAAAACCCCTTGTTTGATGCCAAGAAAACTTCAACTTCAGAAGTAGCTACGCCAGGCATGGATAATCTCCTCATAATGATCCTGCACCAACAACGATGCTTCATTGATCTGCTTTTTTGAAAGCCCTTGATTCATTGCTAAATCAATCTGGGGTTCCAACCAAAACTTGGCTTCACCATCTGTATGAGTGACATGAATATGCATACGATGCTCTTCGCGTGAAAAGAAGAAAAATCGAAATGCGCCTTGACGAAATACTGTGGGAGCCATACGGAAATCATAGCAGCTTTAACACAGAAAAGTCTTGTAAGCCCTAATCGGGATAGGAGAAAACCTCGCGCGCCCTTTTAATTAATTTTACTCGTTAGTTTGCTCCGCGCCCTGTCTGCTGACGTCGCAGAGCCAATGGCATTTCCTCGGGCGGGAATATCTGGTGGAAGCCATTGGCAACGTTATGGCCCATTCTCAGGACGAGATCCGCAATCCTTGAGGCGGTGTCAATGGTTTCCCGAATAACTTGCTTAGGTCGAACAGAAGTGTCTCCAGTGTCTTGAATGTATTTGTTGTCAACCTCTCCTCCATTGTGTTCGTACACATGACGGCGGTGAAACATTAGAGAGGCGAAGCCAATTTCATCTGCGGAAAGAGACTTCAGGGCATGTATGTCAAATGCATCCCGTAGTCCATCTGCGCAGGGCTTCAAATTGTGAAATAGCTTTCTCTCCCAATCCTTCCGGCGCGCCGATGTCATCGGGATGCGGCTGGCCAGTTGCTTGGCAAGCTGACGGGCAAAGCTGTCAAAGGCGGAGACCACATCTTTCGCGCATGCTTCGTATTCGGTCGTAGTCTTGATTCGGTCCCGAATTTGGTTGATGTCCGCCTCTAACTCCGAAGCGCCATTGTGGCTGCCACAACTGGAGCAGTATCCATACCGCCCAAGAATATCATTGAACTCACCGCAGGCGCTGCACCTGAACTTGTTCTGTTGTTGCTCTTCCGCGTAATAGAAACTTGGCTTTGGTACATCCTTGTCGACGGCGTCGGCAACCTCGTCCATATCTACCGCATGTTTTCCATCTGCATCGGAAGCCATGGCATCGGCGATCAACTCACAGAACGCCTGCAAGTACCTTGTCTGCCCTGCCGTTAAAAAATCGTGAATTAGAGCGCGGATGCCACAGTAAGGGCAAGTCATTCTCCAACGAGAAGGCGCGGCCGTGGACCGCCAGTAGCCATGGCAGCGTGGACACTGGTGACCAAACATGCCTTGACTATCCGACGCGATGAATATCGGCAAACACTCTGGAAGTGGAGGTTGGTTCCATGGGTCGCCAATACCGCCTAATTGAATTGTTCCGACAGGAATACCTTGCGGAAGAGCATAGATAGCAAACCAAGATGCCGGGGTCGGACGGGAATGACGAATTCCGAACTGGACCCTGCGGTTTCCATCGGAGTCAGTCTTCACATCTACAATGATCTGACCACCGCAGTGGCCGACTTCTTGAAATTCTGTCGAGAGCGTCATTCAATTAAAGGGGCTAAGCATGGATTATTAACGAATTATTCATGGCATTTGTCATCTTAATCCCAATTTCCCTTGTTCTACGTTACGCGCTGGGGCTCGTTATGATCCTTTCGCAGCCTACCGCGTGGCTTGGCCTCCCGCTTTTCACCAGTCATGGCTTCGATTAAACAGACTCTACTGGATGCACCACTTTACATTGGGTGAAAATTGCCCATGAGTATATATCAATAAAACATAGCGATTTGAGCTGACTATTTTTAACCTTTTGCATTTTGCGCCGATACGTATATCAAACGCTCTGCAAATGGATCATGCAACTTCTTCCATTACCTCTGATCCGGCAGCAGCTCGAATTGGTTCTGTTTAAATTTGATACAGGAAAAGTGTCTCACTTAATAAACACAGAGGTTCTTATGAATATGCCCACCCAAATCCCGCTTGCAGAATTCAAAACGATTTACAGCATCGCGGATGTCGAGCGCGCTATGGAAAACTCCTGCTCCAAGGGTAACGAATCGCTACAAGCCATGTACCAAGGCATGAAAAAGAGCGGCGGGACGCGTTTTATTGTTAAACCTTCTTCCACAGGCGGGCTGGACGATCTATACGAATCATCTCCCAATTTCAGCGAAGTGATCGATGCCCTGAAAAGACACATGGCGCTGGCAATCGATGGCAACGAACCGATGCAATTTACGCCGATGCTGCTGCTGGGCGAACCCGGTCTGGGGAAAACCCACTTTGCAAAAAGTATGGCGAAAGTACTAGGAACATCTTTTGAGTTCCTCTCCATGAGTTCGTTGACTGCCAGTTGGATTCTTTCCGGTGCATCTTCCCAATGGAACAATGCCAAGCCCGGCAAAGTGGCCCATGCCCTGATTAACGGCGATTTCGCCAATCCGCTCATTACACTGGATGAACTGGACAAAGCTGGCGGTGATAGCCGGTACGACCCCATGGGTTCGCTCTACGGATTATTGGAGCACGATACAGCTATGCACTTCAAGGACGAATTTGTCGAGGTAAATATTGATGCCAGCAATATCCTCTGGGTTGCCACGGCCAACAACGAAAGCAGTATTCCCGATCCGATTTTGAATCGTATGGATGTGTATGTTATCGACCGTCCCGATCACGATGGATCGATCAAAATTGCCCTGTCTATCTACCGGGATATTCTCGAACAGCACAAATGGGATTTTGATGCCGAGCCAAGCAAAAACGTGTTGGA
>JBIIMQ010000085.1:0-8462 GCA_044337935.1 Candidatus Nitrotoga sp. | reverse complement strand
CAAAAGGCTTCATTCGACATTGGGCTATATCAGCCCGATGCGGTTCGAGCAAAACTGGTTAGCGGCACAGTTGAAGGATGCCGCATAATGGCCTCGTTAAGAGATACGGATTACAAGGGCAAGGTCAGCTCTTCGGGAGCCATCTTCCCCGGTGAAATTGCGATTAAACGTGGCTTCACTCCGGTTGGGGATTGATCAGGCCACGCCGATTGGCCTCTTGGTGAATGAGTTGATCTCCAACAGCATCAAACATGGATTTCCCAATGGCCGTCCTGGAGAAATCTGCATCGAATTGCAGCCTGAGGATGGTAGCTCACAATGGCGACTACAAGTGAGCGACACCGGCGTGGGTCTGCCTAAGGACTTTGATGCTAGTCGCCTACATTCCATGGGACTTAGATTAGTGTCCGACCTTACCATGCAGATTGGCGGTGTTCATGAGATTGGGCTTGGGCCTGGAGCTGTATTTATTGTGGTATTTAAAGCCAGAGAATATGGGGTGAGGCCAGATTAACCAGTGTGCTGACAGCATGAAGTCAGATATTTATGCGGGTTGCAGTGTAAATTTTTCTACCGATTTGAAACTTTATGTCGCAATTACCAGTTTAAATATTGCCTTGATTTTTACTAAATAGATTGCGCGAGTTCAAGTTTGAAGTGTAACGCCTGACTTGAAGAATACCTGATTGGGTGTTTTGTACCCAAGTCTTTTTCTGGGACGGTTGTTTAATCTAAATATTGCCATATCAATCTCTTGCTGTGTAGTGGTGGTGAAATCCCGGATTTTTAGAAAGTACTGTCGTATCATTCTGTTCGTATTCTCCTTGCTACCTCGCTCCCATGACGAATACAGGTGTGCGAAATAAAAATCTGCTTTTAGATTTTTAGCAATTTCTTCATGTCCGGCGAACTCACGCCCGTTGTCTGAAGTAATGGTGTGAACATTTTTTGTTACCACAGCTTCAACGGCCGCCAATAAACTGGCTGAATATTTCGCGTGGATTACTGGAAAACGGGTGGAAAGAATGCGGTGTAAAATGGTAAGCACATGCATGGTGGGTTCTCCTTCGCAGTTTGGACGCTACGGAAGAGACAAATAACCTGCCTTGCATGTGCTGTTTTGGTGCGGGCAGTACGCCCTAGTTTATTGAAATACAACAGAGTTTTTTTGGGGGGATACCTCATGGTCATTTTCTCATTGCATTTTCCCTGATGGGTGTGATTGTTGTAGTCCGGCAGCTAGTTATCCAAATCAATTTGCTGTTTTTTGATTGAACTGAATGTCTTCCGAGCTTACTCCCATTCATGGCTCTCGCGGTATAATCTCCTTCTTTTTTTATTGGCGATTTAGCCAGCATGTTGATTTTTCGCGGACTTCACGCAACTGGGAAACCAGCGATTGCACTTACGATAGGCAACTTTGACGGGGTGCATCTGGGCCATCAGGCGTTACTCGATCAATTAAAATTGGCAGGACATCGGCTCGGGCTGCAGACGGCAGTGCTGGTTTTTGAGCCGCATCCGCGTGAATTTTTTATGCCGCTGGAGGCGCCTGCGCGGTTGACTTCCATGCGTGAGAAACTTGGGTTTCTCGCAACACTCGATGTGGATCGAGTTTATGTATGCCGGTTTAACAGTAGTTTTGCGCAGATGAGCGCTGAGGATTTTATTCACGCTTTATGCGAGAAACTGGCGACGAAGTTTATACTGATTGGCGATGATTTTCGCTTTGGTAGTCGTCGTCGTGGCGATTACACGCTGATGAAGAAAATGGGCAGTCAGCAAGGTTTTGAAGTGGAGGCGATGCAAAGTGTCATACGCGATGGCGTGCGTGTATCCAGTACGGCTGTGCGCGTTGCGCTTGCCGACGGTGATCTGCATGCGGCTGAGCGTTATTTGGGGCGACCATACAGCATCAGCGGGCGTGTGATCCATGGTGATGGTTTGGGCAGGCAACTGGGATTCCCGACCGCAAATATTCAGTTGAAGCATAATCGGCCGCCGCTTACTGGTATTTTTGTGGTAAAGGTGCAAGGCGATGATGTGCCGTCAATTCGGGGGGTGGCGAGCCTGGGAGTTCGTCCCACGGTTAAAACAAATGGCAAGCCGATACTGGAGGTGCATCTTTTTAATTTTTCCGGCGATCTTTATAACAAACATCTGCGCGTGGATTTTTTGCACAAACTACGCGATGAGGAAAAGTATCCCGATCTGCAAAGTTTAACGCGGCAAATTGAGCTTGATGTGAGTAATGCAAAGCAATGGTTTATAGAATATGATTGATTATAAAAAAACACTTAATCTTCCCGATACGCCTTTCCCCATGCGCGGTGATTTAGCCAAGCGCGAACCGCAGATGCTTGCCCAATGGCAGTCACAACAACGCTATGGAAAAATACGTGCTTCTCGCATGGGACGATCCAAATTCATTCTGCATGACGGCCCGCCGTATGCCAATGGCGATATTCATATTGGCCATGCGGTGAATAAAGTTCTTAAAGATATAATCATAAAAAGCAAGACGTTATCCGGCTTTGATGCACCTTATGTGCCAGGCTGGGATTGTCATGGTTTGCCGATCGAATTGCAGGTTGAAAAAAATCATGGCAAGGATATTTCGCCATCTCGTTTTCGTGAGCTGTGCCGTGAGTACGCCAGTGAGCAAATCGAGAGACAGAAAAAAGATTTTATCCGTCTGGGTGTATTGGGTGATTGGGATAATCCCTACCTCACCATGAATTACCAAACCGAAGCAGACATCATTCGTGCCTTGGGAAAAATATTTGAGCGCGGTCATCTTTATCAGGGGCGCAAACCTGTGAACTGGTGTCTGGATTGTCAATCTGCGCTGGCCGAAGCAGAAGTTGAACATGAAGACAAAACTTCATCCGCGATTGATGTGGGGTTTGAAGTTATCAGTAACGATTCGTTGGCCGCAGCTTTTGGCGTGGCATTGCCGGGTGCAGGAAAATCTTATGCAGTGATCTGGACTACTACGCCGTGGACGTTGCCTGCAAATCAGGCGGTGTGCGTTCATCCCGATTTGGATTATGTGCTGGTACAAACTGCACGCGGATTACTGGTGCTGGCTGCTGATTTGAAGCAGGCATGTCTGGATCGCTATGGATTGGCCGGAGAAACACTTGCCACATGCAAAGGCAAGGTGCTGGAGGGCAAGGTTTTACTACGGCATCCATTTGATCAGCGCGAAATCGTTATGGTTTGCGGTGAGCATGTCACGCTGGAAGCGGGTACCGGTCTGGTTCACACCGCTCCGGCACATGGTCTGGACGATTATTTTGTCGGCCAGAAATATGGGTTGCCGAATGATAGTCCGGTGGGGGATGACGGGAAGTTTATTGCCGACACGCCGTTGGTTGGTGGTCTATTTGTCTGGAAGGCGAATGATGTGGTGGTAGCCACGCTTGAGGCCAGCGGGCATCTGATGCGTTTGGAAAAATTACAGCACAGTTATCCGCATTGCTGGCGTCACAAAACTCCGATTATTTTTCGTTCCACGCCACAGTGGTTTATCGGTATGGAGCATCACCACTCGCAGATTCTTCAGAAATCGGGAGCAGGAACAAGCTTGCGTGACATTGCCAATAAAGCGGTTGAAGCGACCCGGTTCTACCCAGCATGGGGCAAAGCGCGACTGAAAGCGATGATTATCAATCGCCCCGATTGGTGTGTATCCCGCCAGCGAAATTGGGGCGTGCCGATGCCGTTTTTCATTCACAAGGTAACGATGCAGTTACACCCCAATACGCTTGAGTTGACTGAAAAGATTGCACAGCGGGTCGAGCAACTGGGTATTGAAGCGTGGTTTTCTTTGGATGCCCAAGAGTTATTAGGTGAAGAGGCGGCGCAATATCGCAAGCTTTCCGATACGCTGGACGTATGGTTTGATTCCGGTACGACGCATGCATCGGTCTTATGCCGACGCGAAGATTTATCGTTTCCGGCCAATTTATATCTGGAAGGATCGGATCAGCATCGCGGTTGGTTTCAGTCTTCGCTGCTGACTTCTTGTGCCATGAATGATCGCGCCCCTTACGATGCATTGTTGACCCATGGTTTTGTGGTGGATGGTCATGGCCACAAGATGAGTAAATCCAAGGGTAATGTGATTGCGCCGCAGAAAATTTTTGACACGCTGGGTGCGGATATCCTACGTCTCTGGGTCGCATCCACTGATTATTCGGGTGAGATGACTATCTCGGATGAGATCTTGAAGCGTGTGGTGGAAAGTTATCGTCGTATTCGTAACACCTTGCGGTTTTTGTTGGCGAATACAGATGACTTCGATATTCGGGAAAATGCCCTGCCGGTAGAGGAATGGTTGGAGATTGACCGTTACGCGCTGGCGCTGGTACGCCAGTTGCAGGCAGAGGTGACGGACGATTTTGCACGTTATGAGTTTCATATGGTTGTGCAGAAATTGCAGACGTTTTGTTCCGAGCAATTGGGTGGATTTTATTTGGATATCCTGAAAGACCGTCTGTATACAACGGCGCAAAATTCGCATGCACGACGTTCTGCACAGAATGCGTTGCACTACATCGGCCATAGCCTGGTTAGATTAATGGCGCCAATACTCAGTTTTACCGCTGAAGAAGCATGGGAAACCTTGAACGGGCGGCAGGATGAGAGTGTGTTTCAGCAGGAATGGCTTTTTCTGCCACATTTACCGGGAATAGACGAGCAGGAACTGGTACAAAATTGGACGATCATTTGTAACTGGCGCATCCGCATAAATAAACATCTGGAAGAAGTGCGTGCCGCCGGATTGATCGGTCAGGCGCTGGCCGCCGAGGTGGAAATTTATGCGGCGGATAAGAGCTTCGATGTACTGGCCCGCATTGGTGATGACCTGCGATTTGTGCTGATAACTTCGCGCGCCACCATGCATCGAGTTGCATCTGAAGCGGAAGAACGCATAGAAGTAACGCCGAGCAAGCATGTCAAATGCGAACGTTGCTGGCATTATCGTGCCGACGTGGGTTGCGATTCTCAACATGCTACGTTGTGTGGTCGCTGTGTCAGCAACCTTTTCGGTGATGGTGAGGTGCGTAAGTATGCTTAAGCAACTACTCTATTTCCATTTATTTGTTACGGATAAAGAATGACGGAACCGATTGGGGAAGGCAAGAGGTTAATATATTGGTTAATTTTGGCAGCAGTAATCATCATCCTCGATCAGATCAGCAAGCTGTGGATAAGTCAGAGTTTTATGTATGGCGAGAGTATGGCGGTGACAAATTTCTTTAATTTGGTATTAGTGCATAACAGTGGTGCTGCATTCAGTTTTCTTAGTACTGCGGGTGGCTGGCAACGGTGGTTATTTACTGCCATTGCCGCGATTGCTTCGGCATGGATAATCTGGTTATTAAATAAACATCAGCAAGAGACTTTGTTTTGTCTGGCGCTGACATTGATACTGGGTGGTGCGCTGGGCAATTTAATAGACCGAATATTTTATGGATACGTTATTGATTTTATAGATGTGTATTGGGCGACATATCATTTCCCGGCGTTCAATGTGGCAGATTCGGCGGTGACGTGTGGAGCCGGTTTGTTGTTGTGGGAAAGTTTTAAGAAAAGTACTTAAGCCGCGTTTTTTCGTTTGAACGGGGATCGCAAAATTTCGCATTTTTGGAAATCTTCATATTTTCAAAATCTATGACATCAAAGAATTTGTCACCTTGCAGCCATTTGAGATATAGGAAATAAATCCGAGTTTATAATGGCTGTAATTATTATTTATTGAAGAGTTGAAATGGAACTGATACTTGCTAATCCCCGTGGCTTTTGTGCCGGTGTTGATCGCGCCATCGAAATGGTTGAACGTGCGCTGACTTTGCATGGTGCCCCAATCTATGTTCGCCACGAAGTGGTACACAATGAATTTGTGGTTGCTAATCTGCGCAAAAAAGGCGCGGTGTTTGTTGATGATTTAGCCGATGTGCCGCCCGGCAGTATTTTAATTTTCAGTGCGCATGGTGTATCACAAGCAGTACGAAACGAAGCGATAGAACGCGGTTTTACCATTTTCGACGCAACTTGCCCGTTGGTAACCAAGGTGCACACTGAAGTTGCGCGACTGCGTGAGCGAGGCAAGGAAATTATAATGATAGGGCATGCCGGTCATCCTGAAGTTGAGGGAACGATGGGGCAGGGCGACGGTAGCATGCATCTGGTTGAGTCGCCTGCGGATGCACAACTTCTGGAAGTGAGAAATCCGAATAATATTGCTTATGTCACCCAGACCACTTTATCCATGGATGATACTGCCGCGATTGTTTCGGTTCTCAAAACCCGTTTTCCGAATATTATCGGTCCCAGCAAAAACGATATTTGTTATGCCACTCAAAACCGTCAGGATGCAGTCAAGAATTTGGCCAATCAATGCGATGTGGTAATTGTCGTGGGTTCACCCAGTAGCTCTAACTCCAACCGCTTGCGTGAAGTTGCACATAACATGAATATACCGGCATATCTTGTTGATAATGCCGGTGAACTAAAGGAAGAGTGGCTGTCCGGAAAGTTGCATGTCGGCATCTCGGCGGGTGCTTCCGCACCGGAAGTGTTGGTGCAGGACGTAATTGCGCGGTTAAAAAAACTGGGCGCAACGAGTGTGCGTGAATTGGCTGGTATTAACGAGAATGTAGTATTCCCGATTCCAAAAGGGCTGGCTTGCATAAAATCTGAAACACACAATTTCTAAGCTACGCACCAGACGTGTTTTTAAACTGCGAGCACACTAATGCCAGTGCAACGCTGGTAGCATACACCCGCAGTACCCCTTGAGTGCCCCAGTTTGCGCAAGTGAACCGTTCTGTTGATCATCCGCAGAATTACTATATAGGCCTTCGTTCCAATATTGTACCAGTGACAAATGAGGAGTGATCTTTCGTATCAGTACAAGCTGAAGATTTTGTCCGATATCTTGAAAGGTCATGATAGACGGTGAATTTTTCACTTGAGGTATTTTCTACGGCCTGCAAAATCAACTTTATTTGGTTAAAAAATAACTATGAAGTCATTACCGCAGATAAAGAACGCAAACATAGCAAGTTTCACCAATAAGAAGGATGTGCATAAATCTGGTGAATTGCTGGACATAGGGCGACTTGATGCGGATACGGCTTTGCAGCAGCTTGCGTCACGCCCGGATGGCTTAACGCAGGCTGAAGCTCGTTCTCGCTTGAAGCTATATGGGCTGAACGTGATTGCCCGAGAAAAGCGCTTGTCTGCCTTGATCCGCCTGTTAAGCAATATCAAGAATCCATTGGTTCTGCTGCTAATAGCGCTGGGCATTATTTCTTTTTTGACTGGCGATTTGCGTGCAACGCTTGTAATTTTCGTGATGGTAATTTTGGGCATCGTGCTGCGCTTTGTGCAAGAGATGCGTGCCGATAATGCAGCCGAAAAACTTAAGGCGATGGTTAGCAACACAGCTACGTTGGTGCGAGACGGCAACGCAATTGAAGTTCCACTCAAGATGCTAGTGCCCGGCGATATCATCCGGCTGGCTGCGGGCGATATGACGCCGGCCGACGTCAGGGTGCTGTCTGCCAAAGATTTGTTTCTCAATCAGGCGGCGCTTACCGGTGAATCTCTGCCGGTGGAAAAAAAGGCCGACGCTGCATCTGCCGACATTCACAATCCGCTGGAACTCACGAATACCTGCTTCCTGGGCACTAACGTGGAAAGCGGTACCGCAACAGCTATGGTTATATGTACCGGCAAGAGAACATATTTGGGATCGTTAGCCGCCAGCATAGTCGGACAGCGGCAATTGACTAGTTTCGATAAGGGCATCAACAAATTCACCTGGCTAATGATTCTGTTTATCGCGGTGATGGTGCCGACTGTTTTTTTGCTTAACGGGCTGAGCAAAAATAACTGGGTGGAAGCATTTCTGCTTGCGATGGCAGTGGCAGTCGGATTGACGCCCGAGATGTTGCCGATGATAGTCACGGTCAATCTGTCCAAGGGTGCATTGGCGATGGCGCGCAAGAGAGTCATTGTAAAGCGTCTAAATTCCATCCAGAACTTTGGTGCGATGGATGTGTTGTGTACCGACAAGACCGGCACAATTACCCAAGGCAAGATTGTACTGGGAAAACACTTGGACGTTAACGGTGAGCCTCTTCCAATATGAAATGAGTCTAAAGGATTGGCGTATTTCCAACATGAATGAGTCTGAAATTGATTTGCTGGGTCGGTCATTATGCGAAGCATGAATCGCCCCGGGTTTTGAGGAGGCTCCGAATCTTGAGAGAATGGAGCCATGAACAAGACAAACAAATATTCCCCCGAAGTAAAAGAGCGCGCAGTCCGTCTGGTGCAAGAGCATCGCAGTGAATACCCTTCGCTGTGGGCGACGATAGAATCGATAGCACCCAAGATAGGCTGCGCACCACCAACATTGCACGATTGGGTAAAAAAGCACGAGA
>JBIIMQ010000095.1:0-7734 GCA_044337935.1 Candidatus Nitrotoga sp. | reverse complement strand
CTGCGCCGGGTTCACCCGAGATCGCTTTAAAAGTGAAAGCTTTACTATCGAATGCCGGCATTTCGGTAAAGGAAGACTCCGGCCGTGGTTTTGATCATGGGGTATTTGTTCCGCTTGCCCTAATGTACCCGAACGCAGATGTGCCGATTGTGATGTTGTCGCTTAAATCTGATTATGACCCGCAGGAACATATTCGTGTTGGTCAGGCGCTTCAGCCGTTGCGTAACGAAAGTGTGCTGATTATCGGCAGCGGCTTGACTTACCACAACATGAGAGGCTTCGGTCGGGATGAATCCACGCCTATTGCCGAGGCATTTGAAAGTTACCTGAACAGTGCGATTGAACAAAGCGATGTCAAGGTAAGAAATGACATGCTGGTGAAATGGGAAGCCGTGCCGGGTGCGCGATTGGCACACCCGCGTGAAGACCATTTGATTCCGCTCATGGTTATTGCCGGTGCGGCGGGGGATGATAAAGGACGGCCAGTGTTTGTAGACCACGTGATGAAAGTTCCAATGGCATCTTACGAGTTTGGGTGCGGCGAATAAGGAAACGCAAGTTTGCGTGTAGCTTCTACTAACTAAAAAAATTCTAAAAAGTAAAAGGTGAAAGTTATATTTCAAGTATTCCGCTTTTACATGTCTTGGCTTGCTCCAACCTTGTCAGGGTTGGCAGCAGGTTGAGGCCAGTTTCTTTTTTTAATAGCAGCGCCTGTTCTTTCAAGTCATCTATCGAAATGCAAATTGGTTCGCCCGCTGCGGCGAAAGCAATGGTATTGCCGCTGTCGCAGGAAGGGAAAGCCAGGACGCGGCCATCAAAGGCACTGCGGATGCGTTCGACACTGTCCTTGAAGCCACGGCTGTGCCCTAAAAGATTGACGGCCATGATGCCATCTTCGCTCAGGTGGGCGCGTACAACCTGATAGAACGGCAAGGTGTCGAGGACACCTGCGCGGGCATTGGCATCAAATCCATCCACTAGAATCAGATCATAAGTTTGGTCACAGTTGGCGAGGAATTCTGCGCCATCGCCAATCACGATTTTCAATCGTTTGGGGTCTTCCGGCAGCTTGAAAAACTGGCGAGCAACAGCGACTACGCCGGATTCGATCTCTATTGCAGTCAAATTAGCCAGAGGCCGGTTGCGGTATAGAAATTTGGTGAGCGAAGCGGCACCGAGACCAATCAATAATACTTTGCGGGGAAACCGGGATTCATCGCGCAGCAGTAAGCTCGCCATCATTTCTTTGGTGTAATCGAGTTCCAGATTCCATGGCCGCGCAATGCGCATCGCACCTTGCACCCATTCGGAACCAAAGTGCAGAGTGCGGACGCCGGATTCTTCGCGAATATCAATGGAGACGCTCATAATTTTTTACTCGTACCTTGTCTTGCCTAGAAACTTGAATTTTTAGAGGCGCCCTCTTGTTATCCATTGGTTCAACAACCAGCGTGCCCATTCTGTCACCTCAGTGGCTGTCATGCCGATGGTAACTTTTTGTTTCGCCATGGCATCACCTGCCGCGCCATGCAGGTGCACCGCCAACAATAAGGCTTGATCCACATGTAACCCTTGGGCGATAAAGGCGGCGATCATGCCGGTCAATACATCGCCCATGCCGGGGCTGCTCATGCCGGGGTTGCCGGTTTTATTTACAGCTATTTTGCCATCGCGGGTGACGCACAGGCTGTGCGCACCTTTTAATACCACGGTGCTATGAAAGCGTTTAGCCAGTTCCCGTGCAGTTTCGGCGCGTGCGGTTTGCACCGATTCAGTGTTGCATCCGAGCAGGTGTGCAGCTTCGCCAGGATGCGGGGTCATTACGCTGGCATTCTTGCGCGAAATTAATGTAGTGCGCAAATCCGGGCGGAGGGCGAGAATGTTCAATGCGTCAGCATCCAGTACCAGTGCAGTATCCAGCTTGAGCGCATCATGCAAAATTTTCTGGGCAGCGTCGTCGTGCCCCATCCCGCAGCCGATGGCTAGCACATCCAGTTTGGGCAGGCGCAGCGCAGTGTGTGTGCTATGCAGCATTAGTTCGGGTTGCAATATATCGACACTCGGGGCGTTGTCTGCCAGCAAGCCGACATGGACGCAGCCTGCTCCCAGTTTGAGCGCCGCACGCGCAGCCAGCAACGGCGCACCGACCATGCCGCTGGCGCCGCCGATGATAGCCACGGTGCCAAATTGGCCTTTATGGCTGTCGGGCGGGCGAGGGCGGAGGAAGGCGGCGACCTGTTTGCGGGTAATGGCGGGGATGCGCGGCATGGCTGGCATGAATGTATTTTCCTTCGGGTGGAAATGATGCCACATAGTATAATGACAAGCTGTTTTTAACAGCCCCTGAGAGCCTGTTTATGTTTCGCGTGTCCCCCGGCAAGTCTGCATTATCTTCCTTCCGTCTTGAAAAATTGCGTGCAGTGATCGGCGATGTTATTCCATATGTGCATCTGGCAGATGCCTGGTATTGGTATTTTGCTGCGCTCAATGCGGATTTGACAGCCGCTGAAGCCAGCTTGCTGGATAAGTTGCTCGATCTGGATGATGAAGCAAAAGGAGTGCGGAGCGGCAAGGGCGGGCTGCAATATCTGCTTGTTGTTCCGCGCCTGGGGACTATTTCTCCGTGGTCGTCCAAGGCGACGGATATTGCGCGGCATTGCAATCTGCAGAAGGTTGAGCGCATGGAGCGCGGCATTGTGTATGCAGTCAAGACCAAGGGTGGCAAAGCGCTGACGCAGGCGGAACTAACAGTGTTGCTGCCGCTATTGCATGACCGCATGACAGAGTCTGTGTTTGATCCGGTGGCAAATCCCAAAACAGGTTTTAAAGATGTGGCAGGAAAGATTTTCCGTCATGGTGAGCCGTTGCCGCTCGCCACGGTGGACGTGATGCATGGTGGTAGTGCGGCACTGGCAGAGGCTAATGTCGGGATGGGGCTGGCGTTGTCCGGCGATGAGATTGACTATTTGGTGGAGAATTTCCGCCGGATCGGACGCAATCCTACCGATGTCGAGTTGATGATGTTTGCCCAGGCAAACTCCGAACATTGCCGCCATAAAATTTTCAATGCGGATTGGGTGATAGACAATGAGCGGCAGGCGATTTCGTTGTTCGGCATGATCCGCAATACTCATAAATTGCATCCTGAAGGCACGGTGGTTGCCTATTCCGATAATTCTTCCGTGATTGAAGGCGCGCGTATCGAACGCTTTTATCCGCGTGCCGATGGCAGTTATGCCTACAGCGATGAGTTGACGCACACGTTGATGAAAGTGGAAACGCATAATCATCCCACGGCCATTTCACCTTTTGCCGGTGCGGCCACCGGAGCGGGGGGTGAGATTCGCGATGAAGGCGCGACGGGTTCCGGTTCCAAACCCAAGGCGGGGCTGACCGGGTTTTCTGTTTCCAATTTGAATATTCCCGGTTTCGGGCAGCCGTGGGAAGTTTACGGTGATGTCCGTAATTGCACCGTTTCGGACAGGGAAGGTGCTGTTCCGATTTATGGCAAGCCGTCGCGCATTGCTTCTGCCTTGCAGATTATGCTGGAAGGGCCGATTGGCGGCGCAGCGTTTAATAACGAATTTGGCCGTCCCAATTTGGCCGGTTATTTCCGCACCTTTGAAGAGACTGTCAACGGCGAGGTGCGCGGATATCACAAGCCCATCATGCTGGCGGGCGGGCTGGGCAGTATTGCGGCGCAGCATACGCACAAGCATGCATTGCCGGTGGGCGCATTGCTGATTCAACTGGGCGGAGCAGGAATGCTGATCGGTCTGGGCGGCGGTGCGGCATCCAGCATGGACACGGGTGCCAACGCAGAAAATCTGGATTTTGCTTCGGTGCAGCGCGGCAATCCCGAGATGCAACGCCGTGCGCAGGAAGTCATCGACCGGTGCTGGCAGATGCGCGAGAACAATCCCATTTTGTCCATACACGATGTGGGTGCGGGTGGTATCTCCAACGCGTTGCCGGAACTGGTGCATGGCGGCGGGCGCGGTGCCCGATTTGAATTGCGGGCCGTTCCTTCCGAAGAGTGCAGCATGTCGCCTATGCAGATCTGGAGCAACGAAGCGCAGGAACGCTATGTCCTGGCTATTGATCCGTCTCGTTTAGATGAATTTAAAGCGTTGTGCGAGCGTGAACGCTGTCCGTTTGCCGTGTTGGGGCAGGCTATTGCCGATGACCGATTGGTTGTGCATGACGAACTGTTTAAAAATAATGCGGTGGATATGCCGTTATCGGTACTGCTGGGCAAGCCGCCCAAAATGACGCGCAACGTTAAGCGCGAGGTGGTCAAACTGCCCGCATTTGATGTCGGCAAAATAAATCTTGAAGACGCAATTGAGCGCACGCTGCGCTTACCGTCTGTGGCCGACAAAACTTTCCTGATCAGCATCGGTGATCGCACGGTGGGTGGTTTGACTGCACGCGACCAGATGGTGGGGCCATGGCAGGTTCCGGTCGCGGATGTGGCGGTGACTTTGATGGGCTTCAATACGGCATTGGGTGAAGCTTTCGCGTTGGGCGAGCGCACTCCGCTGGCACTGTTAAATGCGCCGGCTTCCGGACGAATGGCTGTGGGAGAGGCGATTACCAACATCGCAGCGGCCCGTATCAAAAAAATTGGCGACATTAAACTGTCGGCCAACTGGATGGCGGCTGCCGGTCACCACGGGGAAGATGCCGCATTGTTTGACACCGTGCGGGCGGTGGGCATGGAGCTGTGTCCGCAACTTGGTATCAGCATTCCGGTGGGTAAAGATTCCATGTCCATGCGTACGGCATGGCAGGAAGGCGCAGAGAAAAAGGCGGTAACGGCTCCGTTGTCGCTCATCGTGACAGCCTTTGCGCCATGCATGGATGCCGGTTTAACCTTGACGCCGCAATTGGCGGCTGATTTGGATTCCGTATTGCTATTGATTGACCTGGGCGAGGGTAAAAACCGCATGGGCGGCTCGGCGCTGGCGCAGGTATACAAACAGATCGGTCACATCGGGCCGGACCTTGACGATGCGGGCAGGCTTAAAATATTTTTCAACGTTATTCAGCGCCTGAATAGTGAGGGCAAATTGCTGGCTTATCATGACCGTTCGGATGGCGGGTTGTTTACCACGCTGTGCGAAATGGCGGTTGCTTCTCATATTGGTTTGACCATCAATCAGGATGAATTGCAGGGAAATGTCCTGAGTGCATTGTTCAATGAAGAATTGGGCGCGGTGGTGCAGGTGGCTGGCCGCGATTTGCCGTATGTGCTGGATGTATGCCATCTCGCCGGGCTTGCAACGGTGCGCCCGGTTGCCAAGCCGAATGCAAGCGGCACGATCGATATCGTGCAGCGGGGAAAAACGGTGTTCAGCGAGACTGGTGTAAATCTGAAGCGTATTTGGTCGGAAACAACTTACCGGATGCAAATGTTGCGCGACAATCCGGCTTGCGCCCGGCAGGAATATGATTGCATTTTGGATGCTGCCGATCCCGGCTTGCATGTGAAGCTTACTTACGATCCGAACGAAAATATTATTGCCGCGCCTGCCCTGTTGAAATGTCGCCCAACAATCGCCATCTTGCGCGAACAGGGGGTGAACGGCCATGTCGAGAT
The DNA here is from genome assembly GCA_044337935.1 of Candidatus Nitrotoga sp. Lineage (GTDB taxonomy): Bacteria > Pseudomonadota > Gammaproteobacteria > Burkholderiales > Gallionellaceae > Nitrotoga. Next base: position 2,132 of record JBIIMQ010000095.1, on the reverse strand, counting down.
GGCGGCGGCGTTTGATCGTGCCGGTTTCGCGGCGGTGGACGTGCATATGAGCGACATCATCACTGGCCGCGTTAAATTGGCGGATTTTAAAGGGATGGCGGCGTGCGGCGGTTTTTCTTATGGTGATGTACTAGGGGCGGGCGAGGGCTGGGCAAAATCCATTTTGTTTAATTCGCGTGCGCGGGATGAATTCGAAGCCTTCTTCAAGCGCGATGATACCTTTGCGCTGGGCGTGTGCAATGGCTGCCAGATGATGAGTAATTTGCATGAAATTATTCCGGGAGCGGAACATTGGGCGCATTTTTCGCGCAATTTGTCTGAGCAGTTTGAGGCGCGTTTTGTGATGGTGGAAGTGCAGCACTCGCCTTCTATTTTATTTGAGGGCATGGCAGGTAGCCGTATGCCCATCGTGGTGGCGCACGGCGAAGGATATGCCTATTTCGGGAATGGAAAACGCCTGAAGGCGGCGCAGCCGTTGGTGACGCTCCGTTATGTGGATAATTACGGGCAACCGACAGAAACCTATCCGCTTAATCCAAACGGTTCGCCGCAGGGGATTACCGGGCTGACTACAGCCGATGGCCGATTCAGCATCATGATGCCGCATCCGGAACGGCTGTTCAGGGCGTTGCAGCATTCATGGCGACCGGCAGAATGGAAGGAAAATGGCGCGTGGTTGAGAATGTTCCAAAATGCGCGCAAGTGGGTTAATTAGGGAAATGCACATATTAAATACTGCCTCGGATTTTTACCCAGCACAATTTTCATGGCGGATTCAACTTCGAAGTGCAACTTTTGTAAGTGAATTTAGGGAGGCGCTGATTTATTCGGATTCTGTCGCTCCCGCGCAGGCGGGAGCCCAGTCAAATCAAGAAACTGGGTGCCCGCCTGCGCGGGCATGACGAATAAATCAGCGTCCCCTGAAGTTTTCAAGTAGTTGTCTAAAATTCATATTGCATTGATGCTCCCTTACAACCCGCGCCAGTGCCGGGGGATTGCCGGGATGTTAGGCAGCTAAAACGCGAGATTCTGGGGATGGTTGCAGCCAATTACGCAGCAACTAAAACCGACAGTGAACCGGATTCATTCCCCTTGGCCTTCGGGCGAATGATGATCTCGACATCACGATCCAGCATGGTGATGAAGTGCATCAGCCGCTCGGAAGAGAAGCGTGCCAGCTTGTAGTGTTTAAGGTCGGAGATATGCGGTTGCGGAATGCAGAATAATGCAGATGCCTTAGCTTGAGTGAGTTTCCGTTCTTGCAGCAGCTCGTTTATCCGCATCGCCAATTGCACACGCAGCTTACGTTCGCCCGCATCCTGGAAACCAAGATCAGTAAACACATCCCCGCTGCCTACCTCAATTGCTTCATTTTTTTTCATAGCGCACCTCGTAATCTGATTTTGCCAACTTCAATCGTTCGTGGATCAACTCAATATCCGTGCTTGCCGTCTTGATGCCGGAAGGTGATTTTTTCTGAAAGCAATGCAGCACATAAATCGCCCGCTCAAATCGAACGGTATAGACCACCCGGAATGTATCGCCCCGGTGATCCTCTACAATTTCCAGCACCCCGGCGCCTTCACCTTTCCAATGTTTTGCCGAAGGCGGCATACCGCCTTGCTGAACCACACCAAGGGCAAAACCAACATCGCCCACCACATCACCGGGAAAATTTAGCAAATCTTTTTTGGCAGAGCCAACCCAGTGCAGTGGTTTATCGGTGAAAGATGGGGTCTTCATGCCGAGCATTATATACCGTATTAGGTATAATTCAACAGCAGCTTGAGTACTCCATTAGTCCCCTGCCACGCAAAGTGCTGGGCTTCAGATCATCGCTTGAAGTATTATTCGGGGTGGAGATGCGCTACACCAAGCCAATATTAGCTGTTGCACTTCGAAGTTGAACCCGCCCATGAATAAAATTGACGATCAAAAAGACAACGACAAGTTTCGGATAGACAAATGGCTATGGGCTGCGCGTTTTTTTAAAACCCGGTCTTTGGCCGTGGATGCGTTGGAGTGCGGCAAAGTATTATGCAATGGCGTGCGTGTTAAGCCGGCAAAAGCTGTGGCGGTGGGCGACATGCTTTCTATCCGCCTCGGGCCGTATCAGTTTGTGGTGGAAGTAT
>JBIIMQ010000084.1:0-8664 GCA_044337935.1 Candidatus Nitrotoga sp. | reverse complement strand
AGCCTTGACGCTACTGATGTAACGTTGCCCACGTCCCAGCAAATGTCCAAGAGTTCGCGCCACCTTTGGCAGACGTTCCGGACCGATGACGATAAAAGCGACCACCGCAATCACCACCATCTCGGAGAAATTTACATCAAACATAGCTGTACTAGGTCAATCTACGCGTTGGTATGACTCTTGTTTTTAACTTCACCCTCAATAGTCTGGCCACCCTGTTCCACTTGTTTGACGGTGTCTTCTTTAGGCACTTCCGGATCCGAGCGCATGCCCTCCTTGAAGCCCTTCATCGCGCCTCCCAAATCACTACCCATATTGCGCAGTTTCTTGGTGCCGAATATGAGAATAACAACCAGCAATACAATCAACCAGTGCCAAATACTGAATGAACCCATTTTTATTTCTCCCAAAAGTTTAAGTGGCGTTAATCCCGCCGCACCATAGGCGGAATATTCCCACCAATAATATGAATATGCAGGTGAAACACTTCCTGCCCTCCACCACTACCAGAGTTTATGACGGTTCGAAAGCCGTTATTCAACCCCTGCTCTCTCGCCAATTTAGGCGCCAACAACAACATTCTCCCAAGTAGCGCAACATGACTATCATCAGCTTCCATCAGTGACGTCAAGTGCAACTTGGGAATAAGCAAGATATGCACCTGTGCAACCGGGTGAATATCGTGAAATGCAAGCAACTCGCCGTCATCATACACCTTTCGGCAAGGGATTTCACCGCGAACTATCTTGCAAAAAATGCAACTATCCACTCTTGCCTCCTAACCCCCACTCCAACGCTTACCAGTATGGCAAATCAAATCAATAAACTGTCATGCGCCATACCGAAATTCCATTCCCGGCAATGACGAATCAATCCTAAAAGACACTATTTTGCGCGACTGGCCTTTTCTTCAAGTCCGGAAACGCCTTCTCGTCGCGCCAATTCCGCTAATACGTCATTCACACTCAAGCCATGCTGTGCCAACAACACCATACAATGAAACCACAGGTCGGCAGTTTCATATACCAAATGTTGCTCATCGCCACTTTTTGCAGCCAGCAATACTTCAGTAGCCTCTTCGCCAATTTTTTTCAAAATGGCATCTTCACCTTTGTTAAACAACTTGGCCACATATGAACTTTCAACCGCCGCATCCTTACGCGCGGCTATTGTTTCCATCAATTTTTGCAGAAAATCATTACTCATCACTTATGATCTTTTCTGATAAATTGCATCGGCCGCTTTAAGTACCGGATCAACTTCCACCCATCCGTCTTTTCCCAAACGACTGAAAAAACAACTGGCTCGTCCCGTATGACAAGCAATTCCGCCAGTCTGTTCCACTTTTAATAAAACCGCGTCACCATCACAATCAAGGCGAATTTCTTGTACCCGCTGAATATGGCCCGATTCTTCCCCCTTGTGCCACAACTTTTTACGCGAACGCGACCAGTAAGTCGCCTCACCCGACTGGACGGTACGCATGAACGCCTCACGGTTCATCCATGCCATCATCAGCACGCAACCCGTACCCGCATCCTGTGCAATTACCGGCACCAAACCATCTGCTGTCCAGTTTATTTTATTCAAACAGGCGTCGCTCATAACCTCACTTCAACACCTTGTTGTGCCATATATTGCTTGGCCTGCTGTATCGTAAATTCGCCATAGTGAAAAATACTGGCCGCCAACACCGCATCCGCCCCACCTAGCTTCACACCGTCCACCAAGTGTTGCAGCGTACCTGCACCGCCGCTGGCAATAAGAGGGATTTCCAACGCATCCGTTACCGCACGAACAAGCTGCAAATCGTAACCCGTTTTACTACCATCACGCCCCATGCTGGTAAGCAGAATCTCTCCCGCCCCCAACGTCTGCATCTTTTTTGCCCACTCCACCACATCCAGTCCGGTGGCCTTGCGTCCACCATGAGTGAACACTTCCCAACGACCGGGTTGAGTCTGCTTGGCATCTATAGCCACCACAATACATTGCGAACCATATCGCCCTGCCGCATCTTCGACCAATTTTGGGTTAAGTACGGCAGATGTATTAATACTGACTTTGTCAGCCCCCGCGTTAAGCAGGTTACGTACATCATCCACTTGCCGTACACCGCCACCCACAGTAAGAGGGATAAAGACCTGTTCAGCCACCTGCTCGATAATACGAAACAAGATACCGCGGTCGTCAGAACTGGCGGTAATATCAAGGAAAACCAATTCGTCCGCGCCCTGCTCGTCATATCGTCGCGCAATTTCTACCGGATCACCGGCATCGCGCAATTCAACAAAGTGAACGCCCTTAACCACTCGGCCCGCAGTTACATCAAGACAAGGAATAATACGTTTGGCCAGCATATTAGTTAGCACATACAGCGATCATGGAAACTCCGGCGCTCAGATCTTCGCATTTCTATTGGCAGTCAACATATCCGCTAATTTTTGTGCTGCCGCGAAATCCAATGTCTCTTCATAAATGGCCCGACCGGTTATCGCACCTGTAATACCACTATCCTGCACCGCACATAACGCTTGCACGTCGTCAAGATTAGTGATGCCGCCACTGGCAATAACCGGTATGGTCAGCTCACGAGCCAACTCTACAGTAGCAGGAATATTTACACCGGATAACATGCCATCACGCCCGATGTCAGTATAAATAATGGCTTCAATGCCATAACCTTCAAAACGCTTGGCCAGATCAAGAACATCATGCTTGGTCACCTTCGACCAGCCATCCACCGCAACCTTGCCCGCATTGGCGTCAAGCCCTACCATGACATGACCGGGGAAAGCGTCGCACGCCTCATGCAAAAAGCCCGGCGTTTTCACCGCCGCAGTGCCGATAATGACATACGCCACTCCAATATCGAGATACTGCTCAATCGTTTCTAAATCACGAATCCCGCCACCCAACTGAATTGGCACATCCAATCCAACCGCTTCCACGATACTGCGAACCGCCGCCTTATTTTTTGGTTTACCGGCAAAAGCACCATTAAGATCAACCAAATGCAGTCGGCGCGCACCTTGTTTTAACCAATGCAGCGCCATCGCTGCGGGGTCTTCGGAAAACACTGTGGCATCGTTCATCACCCCTTGGCGCAAGCGTACACAATGTCCATCTTTTAAATCAATCGCGGGAATAATCAGCATGGCAGCACTATACTAGATGAACAAAAATAAAAAAGTTAAACAGGTACCCAATTTACAAAATTCTTCAGCAACCTCAATCCGGCATCCTGACTCTTCTCCGGGTGAAACTGCACGGCAAATAAATTATCACGCGCTATGGCACAAACAAACGATTCCGGATAACAACTGGTAGCCTGCACTAACCGCGCATCCTCTGGGCATACATAGTAGCTGTGCACAAAATAAAAACGGGCATTTTGCTCTATTCCCTCCCATAACGGATGATCGCCGTGCTGCACTTGATTCCACCCCATATGCGGCACCTTCAGCTTATTACTCTGCGCGTCACACAAATTACTGGCGAATCGAACCACCCTGCCCGGCAGAATCCCTAATCCCGGAATATCACCTTCCTCGCTATGTTCAAAAAGCATTTGCAAACCGATGCAAATACCCAAAAAAGGCTTGGTCCGCGCAGCATGCAGCACTGCCGCACGCAACCCGCGCAGCTCCAATTCACGAACACAGTCCGGCATAGCGCCTTGACCAGGGAAAACCACTCGCGCTGCCTGCTCAACTTCCTGCGGATTATCAGTCACCGCAATGGACGCATCTGGCGCAACAGTACGCAACGCCTGATATACCGAGCGCAGATTGCCCATGCCATAGTCAATTATCGCAATATCTACCATTACTGTAAGTGATTTTTTAAATCAAGATCCACGGCGTGCAACGCTCAATTCTACGGGGGACATCATCTCATTTATTGCTTTTTTATCGAGAAAAACTTGAAAGTTTTTACAAGGTGCCTTTAGTGGAGGGCATTATACCTGCCATGCGTGGATCAACCTCCAGCGCCATACGCAAAGCACGCCCAAATGCCTTGAACACTGTTTCCGCCTGATGGTGAGCATTTTTACCAACCAGATTATCGATATGCAATGTTACCAACGCATGATTGACGAAGCCCTGAAAAAACTCATGAATCAAATCTACGTCAAACTCACCAATATTGGAACGAACGAAATTCACATTAAATACCAAACCGGGACGTCCGGAGATATCCAATACCACGCGCGACAACGCCTCATCCAGAGGCACGTAGGCATGGCCGTAACGACGCAATCCTTTTTTATCTTCCACCGCCTGGCTAAATGCCTGCCCCAACGTAATACCGATATCCTCAACCGTATGATGTGCATCGATATGAAGATCACCCTTGGCCACAATATCCAAATCAATCATGCCATGACGCGCAACCTGATCGAGCATATGCTCAAGAAAAGGCAAACCGGTATCCAGCTTAGCCTTGCCACTCCCCTCCAAATCCAGCTTGATGGAGACTTGTGTTTCCAAGGTATTACGAGCAACTTGCGCACTACGCATAATTTTCCCTAATGAATGGCCTAAGCAAATTGATGAATACTTTCCTGCAATGCCCGCATAAATTGCTCATTTTCCTGCGGGGTTCCCACCGTAACACGCAGGCAATCCAGCAATAATGGGTGCGCGCTGCTCAAATTCTTGATCAACACACCCCGATTTTTCAATCCCTGAAAAATCTTATCAGCATGCATCACACGGAACAAGATGAAATTGGCATCACTCTCATAAGGCCGCACATCAGCCACTCCAACCAGCCGCTCATACAGCCATGCACGATCCTGTTTAATCTGCTCGGCCTGCCGCAACAGCACATCATGATGTTGCAACAACTTTTCTGCCACACACTGCGTCAACGTGTTCACATTATACGGCAAACGAAGCTTTTCCAATTGCGCCAACCACATCTCGCCACCCACCAAAAAACCCAAACGCAAACCTGCCATTCCAAGCTTGGAGAATGTACGCATTACCAACAAATTCGAGTATCGAGTCAACAGGGACATCAAACTGACACCGGCAAAAATATAGTAGGCCTCATCCACCACCACTAGGCCGGGAGCCGCCTCAATAATTTGAGCAATGGCTTCCGCATCAAACAAATTCCCGGTTGGATTATTCGGATAAGATAAAAACACCAACGCAGGCTGATGCTGCCGCATGGCAGTGAGTACAGCGGGGACATCCAGCGTGAAATCTTCCATCAAAGGCACGCCGACATACTGCATCCCGGCGAAAGCAGCAATCATCTTATACATCACAAATGACGGCTCAACGCTCAACAATGTAGCACCCGGCTTGGCAACCGCCAGCGCCAACAATTGAATAATTTCATCCGACCCGTTCCCGAGTAATATATCCATGTCCTGTGGCAAACCGCTCACCGCACGGATACCCGCCTTCAGCTGGCGAGATTCCGCATCAGGATATCGATTGATGGCAGCATCCGCCACCAAACAGGCAATCTCCTCCCGCAATAATTGTGGTAACGGATAAGGGTTTTCCATCGCATCCAACTTGACCATACCGGTGCTATCGGACACAGAGTAGGCCCGCAAATCGAGCACTTCTTGGCGGAACAAATTTTCAGGTGTTATGACAGGATTAATGGAAAACATGAATTATCGACACTACTTTAGACGGCTGTATTTTACCTTATTCGCACTACATTCAGACCGACTTCTCTCCCATCCCCGGACTGTTTTCAGTGCAACCCGACTACTCTAACCAAACATAATCAAGCAGTGGTCTACATCAGTGGCAATGCCCACCTTCACCATGCGTATGACCATGCGCCAATTCTTCATCAGTAGCAGCACGAACACTAGTAACAACACCGACAAAATTTAGCGTTTTCCCTGCCAGCGGATGATTACCATCCACGGTTACTTCGGTATCAGTTATATCCACCACAGTGAAAAGTGAATAATCATCATCGTCACCACCTTCCACGCCTCCTTCGAACTGCATACCGATCGTTATTTCATCCGGAAACAAGTCACGTGGCTCAACACGTACCAAATCATGTTCATATTCACCGAAAGCATCATCCGGCTTAATCGTAATGTCAAGTTTGGCACCCACATCTTTACCTTGCAACGCCTCTTCCACCGTTGGGAATATGCCGTCATACCCTCCATGCAGATAACTAATCGGATCTTCTGTTTTCTCCAACAGGTTACCGTTTGCATCGAGCAGTTCATAGCGCAACGAGACAACCGTGTCTTTTGCAATTTTCATTTCAGCTCCTTATTATCAGATTTAAAATCTTTTCGGCATGACCATGCGCGTAATCAGCTCGCACAACATGGCGCAACTTTCCTTCTTTATCGATCGCATCAAGTGGAGCAGTTGATCAAATGCGTTGCCCATCCCTTTTTCCCGCACATTCTTACACAAACCAATTACCAAGTCGCCTATTTATGATGCATTCATTGAATTTTCCCACAAAATAACTCCCACTCTCGCCACCCAATCTCTGATTCAAATCCAATCCATTTGCATACATAACGAAAAAGTTTTTGTGTGTATGGGTATGGTTATAATGCAATCCATGAAAATCGAATCCTCTATCCTCGGCACATTGTCGAGCAAAAAATTCCTACAAGATTACTGGCAAAAAAAACCTTTGCTCATTCGCCAAGCATTCCATAAATTCAATGGATTACTTGATCAATTTCAATTATTCACACTGGCCTGCACTGAAGACGCGCAGTCACGACTCGTTACGCAACGACACGGCCAATGGCAAGTACAACATGGGCCGTTTAATGCGACAAAGTTCAATAACATGGGCAAAAATAAATGGACCATATTAGTGCAAGGAGTAAATCAACACCTGCCATCAGCAACTGCACTTTTACAGAATTTCAATTTCATACCGCATGCGCGCCTGGATGATTTGATGGTCAGTTATGCTCCCACAGGAGGCGGCGTTGGTCCGCATTTCGATTCTTATGATGTATTTCTTTTACAAGGCTCGGGATATCGTCGCTGGCAAATTTCTGCACAGCAGGATCGCACCCTGGTAGAAAATGCCCCTCTGAGGATTCTACAAAACTTTCAAGCGGAAGATGAATGGGTGCTCGCACCCGGTGACATGCTCTACCTGCCGCCGCATTATGCCCATAACGGCATCGCGGAAAGTGATGATTGCATGACTTATTCCATTGGTTTCCGCACCCCGACCCATCAAGAATTGGCAGAACAGTTTCTGGTGTATTTACAAGATCGGATTTGTCTGGACGGAATGTACACCGATCCGAATCTAAAAATTCAACGCCACCCCTCGGAAATTAATACAGATATGCTTCGCCAAGTGGAGCAGATTATCCGGCAAATAAAATGGACCAAGCACGACATTGCCAATTTCATTGGCAGCTATCTGAGCGACCCCAAACCACATATTTTTTTTGATCCACCCGAAAAACCACTTAGTCGTACCGGCTTCAAACAAGCGGTACTTGCCCACGGCGTGGCAATGTCTTTAAAAACACAAATGCTGTGTCATAACGGTGTGGTATTCATTAACGGAACGGCGCACACAGTCGGGGAACAAACTTATCGAGAATTACGATCTCTTGCCGATACTCGCCAGCTAAACCCTGCTGCAGATTTATCGCAAGAATTACTTGAGTTACTTTACCTGTGGTACACAGACGGCTATATTGCACCTGTTGCCGACACATAGCCAAGCAACCCGATCAATTTTATTCGTTCGGCATAAAATATTTTTATGAAACAATATGTTGCGTTATTTTTGTCAGCACTCTGCTCATTGCAATGTCGCAACCTTCTAAGACAAAACATTGCACACAAGATCAAACCGGGTAAATCGCACCAAGTATGCAGGAGTGTCTCGCTCCGGTGACAGCGGTTAAATCAAGGGCTTTACCATGCAAACACTGCTGTGCCAACCACGCAAAAGCGATAGCTTCCAACCAATCAACTCCCACACCTAAAATGTCCGTCGTTTGAATATGACAATCCGGCAAAGAGATACGCAAACTTCGCACCAATGCCTGATTATGGGCACCGCCACCGCACAAATAAATCTCTTGTGCGCCATGGCAATATGCCCGAATTGCATCTGAGATAACTCGACTGCTGAATGCCAGCAAAGTAGCCTGTATATCGACGGGCAATTCATCCTCGCATAATTTACTCTTCAACCAAGCCAAATTAAATAAATCACGACCACTACTTTTGGGCGGTACGACATGTAAGAACGGCTCAGCCAAAAACCTCTGCAGAAGTGCCGGGATGACCTGCCCGCTGGCGGCCCACGCACCATCCCGATCATAGCGTTCCCCGCACTGTAGCAAAATCCACGCATCCATCAGCATGTTGCCGGGACCACAATCGAAACCTGTTGTACTACGTTCAGGTGGAAGATTGGTCAGATTACTAATACCACCAATATTGACAATCACGCGATGAATATTGGGGTGGCGTAATAATCTGTCATGAAAAGCAGGAACGAGCGGAGCCCCCTGCCCTCCTGCTGCGATATCACGGCTACGAAAATCACTAATCACCGTAATGCCGCTCAATTCCGCCAGCAAAGCCGCGTTACTCAGTTGTAACGTATAGCCTTGGCTTGGACAGTGACGTATGGTTTGCCCGTGGCAGCCAATAGCGCGCA
>JBIIMQ010000083.1:0-8681 GCA_044337935.1 Candidatus Nitrotoga sp. | reverse complement strand
CCAGTTTAACTGGATCCAATGTGGATGCCACCTTAGCCAATTTGGATTTAACGACATAATCCTGATACGCAGGAATCGCTACCGCAGCCAAAATACCGATAATCGCAACCACGATCATTAATTCGATCAGGGTAAAACCTTTTTGTATTTTTTTCATTATTAATACTCCTTTTAAAGTTGAATTGACGCTGAACATGGCATACACAAGGTGTGTGCTTTATCATAAGCAGGATTCATGCCAATTTAATTTTATTTATATCTATCCCCGTCCAGATTGGGTTTGCGGAGCAATTTCAAAAAACACTGACATTTTTTATTACAGAAATACGCCAATTTATGTCAGGTAAGTGACGATTTTTGTCACCATATTTACCGTGTACGGCACGATTCAAGAAAACACAAGAAAGAATCATGCAATTCGATATCGGACAAAGGCCAGTCCTAGTGTTATCGATATTTGTTCAGACAAATAATTTCGCTCATCCATCGACAGATTTTGGATGGTGGCTCAAGTTAATCGGATTTATTTTGTAGAGCCCATGCGGGAGAAAGAGGAGAGTTGTATACTCTCGACGCCCGTCCTTTTTTCAAGAGGGCGATGCGCTGTTATCGTACGAATCTAGTTTGACGGGATAGGCTTATTGCTTCTGCCTGCTCCGCAGCCACCACCCGTGCAATGATTATTTCACGCAAACAACACGCACCTGATGTATATCGGTAAGACCCGACAATACCTTTTCAATACCATCTTGCTTCAGTGTGCGCATACCTTCGCTGAGTGCATTGGCAAACATTTCCGAAACGCGACTACCTTCCTGAATATTCTTTTTGATCAGATCGGTGCCCACCATTAACTCATGCAAGCCGACCCTTCCACGGTACCCTGTGCCGGCGCAATAATCACACCCCACCGGTTCGTATAACGTGAATTTCCCCGTTTCGTCGGCGAATAACTTGACCCATTCGGAATACAGCGCTTTATAGGCAGCATTGGGATCCTGCTTCCAGACTGGCGAGTTCATCAACTCGGTTGAATATTCGGCAAGCAATAATTTAAGTTCTTCTTGAGTCGCGGTATGGGGTTTTTTACATTGCTTGCATAAACGCTTGGCTAAGCGCTGCGCCAGAACACCCAGCAACGCATCGGCAAAATTAAACGGATCCATGCCCATATCCAATAGCCGCACAATGGATTCCGGCGCGCTATTAGTGTGTAGGGTAGCAAACACCAAATGGCCGGTAAGCGAAGCTTCTATGCCGATGGAAACCGTTTCCTTGTCGCGCATTTCACCCACCATGATCACATCCGGATCAGCACGCAGAAAAGCTCTCATAATGGTAGCGAAATCCATACCGGCCTTTTTATTGATCTGTACCTGACGCAGGCCTTTTTGTGTAATTTCTACCGGATCCTCTGCCGTCCAGATTTTGGTATCCGGCTTATTGATGTAACCGAGCACGGAATGTAACGTAGTGGTTTTACCGGAACCAGTCGGACCGCATACAAAAAACAGGCCATACGGTTTGCTAACCACCGATTTCAGCGTTTCAAGATTTCGTGCCGACAAACCCAACTCGTCAAGCTTTATCGGCTCACCGGCAGCCAAAATACGCATCACAACATCTTCCATCCCACCTTGGGAAGGAATAGTGGCAACACGCAGCTCAATATCCAACGGCCCATATTTATTGAACTTGATCTTGCCATCCTGCGGTTTGCGCTTCTCCGAAATATCCAAATCACACATGATTTTTATACGTGTTATTAGCGCATTGCGGAAGGATGATGGTATTTCAATGTACTGCAGCAACGATCCATCCTTACGTAACCGGACCATGGTTTTTCCCTTGCCCGGCGTAGGTTCAATGTGGATATCAGAAGCGCCCATTTTATGGGCATCAACTATAATCTTGTTAACCAGCTTGACCAGCTCATTATCTTCGGCTGCGCTTGTTTCCTCCTGGGTGAACTCCTCCGTTTCATCTTCATCTCCTCCCATGGCGGTGAGCATTTCGTCCATTGAGGCACTTTCCAAATCCGAGCCGCCGGACATGCCACCACCACCGAAGAACAAATTGAGCGTCAAATTAAATTCGCGCTGCGAACAAACCCTATAGATCAGCCTGCTCCTCGGAAAAACGTTATTTACCACGCGTGAAGTCTGTATCCACTCCGGATCAATGGTAAGTATTACCAGCCCTTCCTTAATGTCATCAATCGGCACCCATTGGCTGCTCTCAACATATTCCCGTTTCAAGTTTTTAAGTAAGTCAGACGGTTTAACGCGATCAGCCTTGAACGGCTCATAAGGAACCCTGAAGAAAAGTGACAACGCCTTACCAAGTTCGGCCGGCTTGACATTAAATTCATCAAGCAATACATCCTCAATGTCGGCATTTTTGCGGCGTGCTGTGAATACGGCCTCATCCAATTCATCTGCGGACAGTACTTCACCATAAACCAAATGATCGTACTTGGTTTTAGCAGAGGCTTGCTGCTGGCTCTGGCGCAATGCAATTGCCAAACTTTTTGCCAACTCCAGCACTCCGTCTACGATCATCCTTGGGAAAGGTTGATCGGACTTGTTATTGAACATCTGGATGACACCTTCCAAATCCTTGGTGTCCGGATCAACGATAGGCACAAGAAGAGCCTGCTTAGTGCGATAGCCGGTGCGCTTATCTACGTCCTGCAGAAAACGAAGATTGGCATTATACGTGGCCAATTCTGCTTCATCATATACATCGGCAATATTCAGTATTTTTTTTTGTAACGCCACGTATCCGGGAAGGCTTTGCTCAGTTATACGTAACTTGAGACCTTTGACCAAACCTGTCCCGGTCTTGATTTTTGATACCAACATGCCCTCGTCTTTATCCAGCGAATAAATGGTAAGCCGGTCTGCATTGAATGTCGCACAAACATCCCTGCTGACTTCCAGCATAATTTCATCAAAATCGTATGTGGCAGTCACCTTGCTTATAATTTGATCATGGATATTATTGATAACATGACTCAAATTCTTCATGAACACCAATTGCGCTTCAATCTGACTGGCGCTAGCGCGCCGCTCTACCTGTACCGACGGTTTATTATCCATTCGCCCCCCTAATTACTCCAAATGCAGCTTACCGCATGGTGAGATTATGTAATTTTAGTTACCTGAATATAACGGCACTCAATACAGACTATCCATGCCACTTAAAACTAAAAATGAACCACCTCACCCGTATTTCAAGGTGCCTAGCCACTATTACATTCGGTAAACTGACATACTGGTTAATGTTATAACGCGACCGGCATCGCAACTACGGCGTCCCGGATAAAGAATATGCGGCTTATGTGAAGCGAAACATCACTAATACATTGAAACGGCAACAATAATTCGATACTAGAACAACAACAAAAACAATGTCACCGCACAAATTCACACTGCGTCATACATCATTAACTTCTTAAATAGAATTCCATTTTTATCCCGGCCAACTCAATAATGTCATGCTCTTTAAGCTGACAGGGTTGGTCGTCCATCTGCTTGCCATTAAGTTTCGGATAGTTTTCTCCTTCCACATGAGTAACAAAATAACCATGTGGACGACGAGTAAACACCACCACTTGTACGCCAGATTTCCCTATAGTGGTCAAATTCTTCACCAATTCAATCTCTTTTCCGGCATTAGGTCCCGCAAGTATCTGTATTACACCTGTTGCCTGTTGCGAGTCTGGTGATTTTTCGGTAGAGACTGAGGCGGCACGCGCAGATGGTGACACAGCGCCTCTATCAGGTACAGCCGCACCACCGGTAGCCATGGCCGAAGTTACAACAGCAGGTTGCGATGGTGTAACGATCTCTGGGCGCAATTCAGGAACTTTTTCAGCAACAGATGACTGAGACCTCTCTGTAGGCTTCAATACTCCTGTTACTTCATTCGAATCAATCTTTGCCGGGGTAACCGGTGCAATACGGGAAGATGCACTAAACACCATGGTTTTCTCAAAATCTGCCACAGTGGATTGACTTTTTTGATCACCCCAATACTTGAGCTTATATTTCCCGATCTCAATAACATCATTAGGTTGCAAAAAATGCTTCTTGATTGGCGCACCATTTACCATGGTTCCGTTAGTGCTATCCAAATCTTCCAAAAATGAATCATTCAGTATAGTCACCACCACGGCATGCTCGCCACTAACAGCAAGATTATCAATAACAATTTCATTGTGCGGTCTGCGTCCTATCGTCATACGTTCCTTATCAAGAACATATTCCTGCAACACCACTCCATCCATGCTCAATATCAGTTTTGCCGCCATAATCATCAATCCCCGTATTAACTCTTAAACCAAGACAGTATTTTTGCAAGCCAGCCCTGTGGCACAGCAAAATCACCGTTGATCTTGATAAGGATCACGGATACATTGTCACGACCACCACTATCGTTTGCCATGTCAATCAATCGTCCTGCCATCAGTTTTAAATTGGCACGCAGCATTTGCAACGTGATTCCAATATCAATTTCTTCAACCATATCATTCAGACCGTCCGAGCATATCAGGTAAATGTCACCCACTTGCACCGCGTGAACATGAATCTCAACCTCAACTGTCGAATCAACTCCAACTGCACGCGTAATCAAATTTTTATTCTTGGATAAGCGCGCGTCTTGCCAACTTAATATGCCCCTGTCGATTTGTTCCTGCAACAACGAATGATCACGAGTAATTGGCTCAAACATTTCACCGCGCAATCGGTACATCCGCGAATCGCCGACATGGGCGACAGCTAACCGATTGTCATAAAACAACCCGGCCACAACGGTGGTACCCATTCCAGCGAGTTGCGGCTGGCTTTGCGACTTATGATAAATCGCTGCATTAGCCTTTTGAACTTTTTCGCGTAACAGTGCTACACCAACATCCTCATTACCTACACCCTGTCCATCAGGACGCATACTCTCCAAGCCACGCTTTATATCGGTAGTAATTAATGAAACTGTAATGCCGCTAGCAACCTCACCGGCATTATGCCCGCCCATACCATCGGCCAACACCGCCAATCCACACGACAGGTCATAACCAACACTATCTTCGTTGTGCGTTCGCATTACGCCCGCGTGAGTCAGACTAACGATTTCAAGCGCCTGTCCAATATCCATAATTAAGGCTTCTGTACGTTTAAAATCCTACGTGCGGCAAAATACAATATTCAAGTCAATTTTAACGAGCAACGGCGAGATCCATTCCGCCCAATTGTATCTCATCGAATCCGATTGAAGTGCCGCCGCTACTTACCTATACAATCTGAACACATTCAACTCATTGTCCCAGAAAGATCAAATACCCGTGGGGATAACCCCGCTTATATGTTATCGGTACATTTATCCAACACATTACGCATATCGGTACAAAAATAGAATACATGAAATACAAATAAACACACCAACGCGGAAAGCATCTGCTCAGCATTATGCTACTGCATATCAAACAAATAAAATGGAAATTTACATTCCTTGACCGCCCCCAAACAACCTGTCAAATGAGTTTTATTGCCCTGTTGTCCTCAAAAATTCAATTTCCATCACAATACGAACCCCATCCTGAGATAATAAATTACATTTCGACCACTAGTGTCAATTTTGAATATGGCACACTCAGAATATTTACGCATGACCTAATTTATTGTTCATTAGTAAATATAAACTTTCAACTACAAGCACCTTTTACCCAACCTTTACCAAAATGACCTACCCCCATAAGTATGACGAATCAAAAAGTTAAAATGAGCTAAAGTTTCCCCAAATACATCCGTTACTTCAGGCAGTAGCGGTTAACTTTGCCTCGCAATACCAAGCAACCCAAACCGCCACCCCAATAATCTGAACATCTAGAAATGTAAAGCATGAGTCAAAGCACCAAAAACTTAGCGTTTCCATCAGTTACCCACAGAATTTTACATTTCGGTGCAGATAAATGATTACATCACAAACAGCCCGCAATAATTCTGCACACAGGCATACTCCACCCTACGCCGCTTTGCCACCTTACCCAATCAACGAGTGCGCCAATATCGGACTGCACCATAAGGAGCTATCCAACAGCAGCATTACGAAACCCACAGTCCCGCACACAATCCACGGCTCGATCCTCTTCGTCAACATTCGTAATTTTTCCATATTTTCCAATCGACTTACCGATGAAGAGCTCATTGAATTTTTAAATGTATTCTTTGATCAGACTTATAAGCCGATCCACCAACAGCATGGATGGGTAGTAAAATTTTTAGACGATGAAATGACCGCAATGTTTGAACCCAGTATAGGACAACCGGCTGATCACGCTGAACGTGCCCTCAAAGTAGCGCTCCTAATTGTGCTCGCTGCCGAATCCTTCCGTAGCTGGATCACGCAACGATTCCCAAAGCGAAAACTACCGGAGTTTTCGGTCGGTATTGGCATACATTCTGGCGAAGTAACGATCTGCAACCCAAACAATGGAGCCACGATTGAAACCAGTTTAACAGGCGAGACAGTTGATATCGCCGCACATCTACATACAATGACCCAATCACTTGGTTGGAGCATAGCGACAAGCAGTACCTGCGCAAATATAGCCGGGAACCGTTTTCAAATCGGCCGTAACAATACAATTACCCTGGAAGGGAAAACGTTACCATTTCAAGCAATAGAAATCATAGGACTCAACCCGCGCAAAGCAACTGCCCGCAATGATAATTTTTTTACGAGAAACTGGGACAAGCCGTGGCTGCTAATACAGCGATAATCAAATTGGCACGAAAGCAAACGGAAAAAACCCAGAACGATTCCACGAGCACAGCAAACGCCGTTAATATGTCTGCCCAAGATCACCTAATTGAGGTGGAAGGTTACCGCCTGTTGCGCAAATTGGGGCAAGGGGGGATGTCTGAGGTTTTTCTCGCGGAAAATCTCGTCACTCACAACCAACAAGTGCTGAAACTTGTTTCAACAACCCATCTTGGCAATGATAATGACAACGTATTGCAGCGCTTCCTACATGAGTTTGCGCTAATCTCACAAATCGACCATACCAATGTCGCTCGCATTTACCACCAAGGCTTCACATCGACGCACGCTTATATTTCAATGGAATTTTTTCCAGGTGGGGATTTGCGGTGCCTTATTTCAAAACAACCCACACCACAAGTTGCAATTGCCTCGCTGTTACAAATACTGGGCGGACTCTCCGCGATTCACGCACTTGGTATCATTCATTGCGACATAAAACCCGATAATGTCATGATTCGACAAGACGGTTCACTCGCACTTGCCGACTTCGGTATTGCCGAACATTCCACCTCGATCAAATTACCTACTCGTCCCGGCGAAATTATGGGCTCTCCATCATATCTCGCACCTGAGCAAGCATTAGATCTACCCATCGACAAACGAGCAGACCTGTACAGCGCTGGCGCCATATTTTATGAAATGTTAACGGGACAACCGCCATACAAAGGAAGTTCCGTGCAAGCAATTCTTTATCAACACGTAAATCTCCCAGTTCCTGTTTTACCAACAGATTTCGAACAATTTCAGCCCCTCCTGAATCGCATGATGGCAAAATCAGCCGCAGCACGCTTTGAAAGTGCCGATGCAGCCGTCGAGTACTTAATTTCTTCAGGCTTAATTGAAAACCTATGATGACAACGACACCCACATCACAGAGACACCCCCAATACACTATCGATGTCTATGGCTTCAGCCAGACAGAAAGCATTATTTTAAGAAGTATTTTCAATCTGTCTGCACGCCGCACGCCTACATATATCGAATTTCTGCCGACGATGGGTTCTACCCCTGACATTTTTCTCGTAGATGCGGATGATGCAAGAGCAATGGCGGATTTTCAACAAAAAAACACCCTGAACACCAGGCCTACAATTTTGGTAGGTGACACCAATCACGGTATTGAGTGCATAACTCTGTCACGGCCCTTGCAATGGACTAAAGTGTTCAAGGCATTTGATCTTGCAATGGGAATTAACACACCAAACCCGACATTGACACCGGAACCGGAATTTACAGCAACGTACAAGTCCCCCCCTCCTGAAAAAACCCAACCGATGGCCGCCATAACATCATCCACGCGAACACAAATCAACAGGTAAGGTAGTGAACAAGCTTTCGCCCTCCCTCATCAAACCGTGCATGCGCCATCAATGAATCAAAGGACAAAAGCCTTGGGTCACTCTTCTTCTTGCTGTTGCAAAGCCCACATTTGCGCATAGGTACCCTGTTTCGCCAGCAGCTCGCGGTGCGTGCCACGCTCAACAATGCGCCCGCCATCCATGACCAGTATCTGATGTGCATCCACGATGGTGGACAGCCTATGCGCGATCACCAGCGTGGTTCGATTATATGCAACGTTGCGTAATTCTTGCTGAATCACCTTCTCGGATTTTGAATCCAGCGCTGAAGTCGCCTCGTCAAAAATCAGGATGGCAGGATTTTTGAGAATCGCGCGCGCAATCGCCACACGCTGTTTTTCACCACCGGACAACTTCAAGCCACGCTCGCCCACCATGGTGTCGTAACCATCCGGCAGCGATATTATAAAATCGTGAATGTGCGCCGATTGCGCTGCATGCAATATTTCTTCACGCGAGGCTTCGGGACGGCCATAAGCTATGTTGTAATAAATACTG
>JBIIMQ010000012.1:0-26840 GCA_044337935.1 Candidatus Nitrotoga sp. | reverse complement strand
CCATTGAGCCATACAGTTTAATCAAGTCCACATGCACGCCTTTAGCCGCAAAATGCTCGCGCGCTGTCTGCAGATACTTGGTCGCCACACGCAGACGCGCGCCTTGCCGCACTGCCGATTCGTAATCAAAATCATTCCTCACAGCCACCATCATGCGGCAACGTGCAATATTCAAATCCAGCGGCTGATACAGACCTATGCCGCCATGTTCGTCCAGCACATCCTTACCCGCTATCCCCAAATCGGCAGCGCCGTATTGCACATATGTCGGCACATCGGAAGCACGGACGATAATAAGCCGCACATCGGCGCGATTGGTGGGCAAAATCAATTTACGTGTGGGCTCGGGAGATTCCAGCGGCGTGATACCCGCCGCCTGCAACAGCGGCACGGTTTCTTCAAAAATGCGCCCTTTGGATAAGGCGATGGTAATCATGGTGTATCTTTCATTTAATTGATGCGAAATATATTCGCTCCAAGTTGCGACAATTTTACTTCTATATGCTCATAACCACGATCCAGGTGGTAAATTCGGTCAATCACGGTCTCACCCTGCGCCACCAATCCGGCTATAACCAGACAAGCCGATGCACGCAAATCCGTTGCCATTACTGTGGCACCTTCCAGATGGGCGACTCCGTGAATCAGGGCAGTATTGCCTTCCACGTCTATTCTTGCGCCAAGTCGGCGCAATTCCTGCACATGCATAAACCGATTTTCGAAAATCGTTTCCACCACCATTGCACTATTATCTGCAATAACATTCAACGCCATAAATTGTGCCTGCATGTCCGTGGGAAAAGCCGGATATGGCGCTGTTCGCACATTCACCGACCTGGGTCGGCCTGCCATGTTCAAATGAATGCTTCCACCATCGCTTCGAATTTGCGCACCGGCTTCAATAAGTTTCTCCAATACTGAATCAAGAATATCCGCCTGTGTGTCATGCAATACAATACTTCCCCCTGTTGCTGCCGCCGCCACCAGGAAAGTTCCGCTTTCAATTCGATCCGGCATGATGCGATGGGATGCGCCATGCAGTTTGTCCACGCCCGTTATGACAATCGTGTGGCTGCCCGCCCCTTCAATTTTCGCACCCATTGCAATCAGGCAGTTCGCCAAGTCCACTACCTCCGGTTCGCGCGCAGCATTTTCCAGCACCGTGACCCCTTCTGCCAAAACAGCGGCCATCATTAGATTTTCAGTACTGGTCACACTGGCAATATCGAACAAGATTCGCGTGCCTTTGAGACGTTTTGCTTGGGCATGAATGTATCCATGCTCAATAAAAACTGTCGCGCCCATTGCTTGCAGGCCCTTAATATGGATATCGACGGGACGCGAACCAATAGCGCAACCGCCCGGCATCGATACACGCGCCTCACCGAAGCGCGCCACTAACGGGCCCAATACCAGCACTGCGGCACGCATGGTCTTTACCATGTCATAAGGTGCTTCCAACTTATCTACCTGCGCACCGTGCAAAGCCATCTCGTTACCTTGTACGACAACCTTTACACCCATCTGTTCCAGCAATTTACGCATGGTTGCGATGTCGTGCAAATCCGGCATGTTACTCAACTGCAGAACATCACTCGTCAGCAAGCTGGCGCACATAATGGGCAATGCCGCATTTTTGGCACCGGAAATATGTACTTCGCCGCGCAGTGGAACACCACCCTGTACAACTAATTTTTGCATACTGATATCTTTAAAAATCTCGACTTCATCGAAATATATTCTTGCCGCATCATCACTATGTCAGTATCGCAATTTATATCCGGACTTCAACAAACTTAGCGTCAATAATGTCAGGCCGAGCATACACCCACCCGCCACCATCAAACTCACCCAGGGTGAAATATCCGATACCCCGAAAAATCCATAACGAAAACCGTCTATCATATAAAAAAACGGGTTAAAACGCGACAGCGCCTGCCAAAAAGATGGCAACGAATGAATAGAATAGAAAACACCGGACAAAAAAGTCAGCGGCATGATAATAAAATTCTGAAACCCGGCGAGTTGATCGAATTTTTCTGCCCACATTCCGGCCACTATCCCCAGCGAACCCAGCATCGCACTACCCAGAACGGCGAATAATATAATCCAGACAGGAAACAACAACGGCGGCTGGGCAAACCACAAAGCGGCCAGATATACGCCTACCCCCACCACCAAGCCGCGTAACATGGCCGCCAGCACATATACCGCAAAAAATTCCCAATAAGCAATTGGCGCCAGCAAGACAAATACAATATTGCCGGTAATCTTGGATTGAATCAGACTGGACGAGCTATTGGCAAAAGCATTCTGCAGCATTGCCATCATCATCAACCCCGGAATAAGGAAAACAGTGTAATGCACCCCGGGATACACTTGGACATGCTGAGCAAGCACGTGTGAAAAAATCAATAAATAAAGCAAGGTAGTCAACACCGGCGCCAGCACAGTCTGAAAGCCCACCTTCCATACCCTGAGTATTTCTTTGTAGAAAAGGCTGTAAAAACTCATCGCCCGATTCATTACACGACCCGCCCCACCATGCGCAGAAAAACCTCCTCCAAATCGGGCTGCTGCAGGGTCATCTCCTGCACCGTAACGCCGGCCATACGCAGCTCCGCCAGCACTGATTCCAGTGCTTGATACGATGGCAATGCCAGCAAATAATCCCCGTCCATCTGTTCAACCACCTGTGGTAACAATGAGGTCGGCAGATCACCCGCAAGTTTCAGCCTGACGTGACAACCGGCCAAACTGCCCAATAAATTTTGGGTGCTATCCAGCGCAACAATCCGTCCGCACTTGAGCATGGCAATTCGGGTACATAAGGTTTCCGCTTCTTCCAAATAATGAGTGGTTAACAGGATAGTATGCCCGTCACGATTAAGCTGTTGAATAAATCGCCATAACGACTGGCGCAACTCCACGTCCACCCCGGCCGTCGGTTCATCCAGCACAATAACGGGCGGCTTATGCACCAAGGCCTGCGCCACCAATACGCGGCGCTTCATCCCTCCGGAAAGGCGACGCATATTAGTATCGGCTTTGTCGGTCAAATTCAGGTGATGCATCACCTCATCGATCCAATCGTCGTTACGGCGAAATCCAAAAAAGCCGGACTGCAAACGCAATGTTTCGCGTACGGTGAAGAAAGGGTCGAATACCAACTCTTGCGGCACCACACCCAATAAACGACGACTGGTCCGATATTGCCTGACTACATCGTGCCCCAACACAGACAGATGCCCGTCATCCGGCAAAGCAAGTCCGGCCAGCAGATTAATCAGGGTGGTTTTACCCGCACCATTCGGGCCGAGCAAACCAAAAAACTCACCCTGCTCGATCCGTAAATCCACACCGTCCAACGCTTGTGATTGACCATAGCGTTTGCGTACTTGGCGCAGATCAATGGCAGGTGGAATCAAATTGAATAACTCAGGATTGCGCAGAATTATTATCGCGTTGCGGCAGCATATCCACAACACCATACAAACGGGCCAAACTTAACAAATTTTCAGGGATATGAACAAAACACAATTTCACACTTCGGCGTTGCGCCTCGCGTAGCCAAGCCAGCAACAAGCTCACTGCGGCAGAATCCACCGTTTCTACCTGAGCAAAATCAACCACCAGCGACGTCCCACTGGCAGCCTGCAAACCATTTTTAAACAGGGGTGTTATCGTTTCAATCGTCAGATGACTCGGCACCTGTATACAACCTTCGTTACTAATCTTCACTTGGATGCCGTCTTGGGCAACATTGTGCCGGTTTTCGACTGATTATTTTCTACCAGCATTTTAATCAATCCATCAATTCCACTCTTCTGGATCTCCTCGCCAAAAGTGCCGCGATAATTGGTCACCAGGCTTACGCCTTCAATTGACAGGTCATATACCTTCCACCCGTTAGCCGTTTTTTCCATATCATAATTTACGGACACGGGCGGTTTACCCTTGTTAAGAATCAAAGTTTTCATGGTTACTTCAGCGGCATCATTGGCCATTTTCAGCGGCTTTACTTCCACATCCTGATCCTTGTAAGTCGTGAATGCGGTGGTATAGGTACGCACCAACAAATTACGAAATTCTATTTCCAACGCTTTTCTCTGCTCCGTTGTGGCGTTACGCCAGCTTTTGCCCACGGCAAGCCTGGTCATATGCGTAAAATTAAAATGCGGTAATACCTTTGCATCCACCAGTTCATTAACTTTTTTCTTGTTACCGGCCTGAATATCCTTATCCTGCTTAACAATGGCCAAAACTTCATTCACGGTATTCCTGATCAGCGCTTCCGGCTCCGGCGTATCCGCACGTACACCCAGTGATACACACACCAGCAACATTCCCATCCACAATGCAATTGTCTTCTTCATAATATATTTGTCCTTTGTATTTTAGGTATTATTTACTGGGCTGCTTGGAATCTTCAGCCTTACTATATAAAAATTTACCGATCAAATCCTCAAGTACTACAGCAGATTGTGTTTTCTTGATCTCGTCACCCGCCTTTAGAAAGGCTTCATCCCCACCCGGAACCAGGCCAATGTACTGCTCGCCCAACAATCCTGAAGTCAGAATATTGGCAAAAGTATCTTTGGGAAATTGGTACCGCTTATCTATGGTCATCGTCACTTTGGCCTCATAGCGCTCTGAATCAAGGCTAATCTGGGCGACCCGTCCAACCAGCACTCCGGAACTTTTAATGGATGCCTGGGGCTTGAGGCCGCCAATATTGGAAAAATGAGCCTGCAACTGGTATGTATCGGACATATTATATGTGCTCAAATTCCCCACTTTAAGCGCAAGCACGGCCAACGCCGCCAAGCCTGCCACGACAAATATGCCGACCCATAAATCCAACGTGGTGCGTTTCATATTACTCCCCTTGAAACATGAATGCGGTCAAAATAAAATCCAAAAATAGAATTGTCAACGACGACTCGACGACAGTGCGTGTCGTTGCGCCGGACACTCCCTCTGCGGTGGGTGGCGCGTCATAACCCTCAAACAATGCTATGGCGGTGACGGCCACTCCGAACACGAAACTCTTGATCATTCCATTTACGATGTCGTGCTGGAAATCCACACCAGCCTGCATTTGCGACCAGAACGAACCTTCATCCACGCCGATAAGCACCACCCCCACCACATATCCGCCAAATACACCCATGGCAGAAAATAATGCCGACAGCAGCGGCATCGAGATAACCCCGGCCCAAAAACGAGGTGCCACCACCCGTGCCAACGGGTTAATTGCCATCATCTCCATCGCGGAAATCTGTTCAGTGGCCTTCATCAGGCCAATTTCCGCAGTCATAGCCGAACCGGCTCGACTCGCGAACAGCAGGGCAGCCAACACCGGCCCTAATTCGCGCACTAAACTTAGCGCAACAAGTGACCCCAGTGCGGATTCTGAACCATAACGTTTAAGCGTCTCATAACCCTGCAATCCCAGCACCATACCAACAAACATGCCCGCCACCAGAATTATGATAAGCGACATCACTCCGCTGGAAAACAACTCTTTGATAGTCAGATGAAAACGTCTAAAACTGGTCCCGGAATAAAACAGGGTCAGCATGAAAAATCGGGAGGCATAGCCAATGCGCCACACCGTATTTACAATGCGATGCCCAAGGGATCTTAAACTTTCAACGATAGTCATCGTTCGGGCCGCAAATTCAAATCCCGCCCATAATCGCCACCGGGATAGTGGAATGGAACCGGACCGTCCATCTCTCCATGCACGAATTGATGCACGAACGGCTTGTCGGAAGAGCTGATTTCAGATGGCGTTCCTTCCGCAACCACCACTCCATCAGCAATAAAATAAATATAATCAACGATCTTGAGCGATTCCTGCACATCATGCGTAACCACAACCGAAGTCGCACCCAGCGCATTGTTCAGGCGGCGGATAAGATTACCCACTACGGTAAGCGAGATGGGATCCAGCCCGGCAAACGGCTCGTCGTACATAATCAACATCGGATCCAGCGCCACCGTGCGCGCCAACGCAACGCGTCGCGCCATACCACCCGAAAGCTCGGCTGGCATCAAATGATGTGTACCGCGCAGACCTACCGCATGCAGCTTCATCAACACCAAATCCCGAATAATCTCCTCCGGCAGATCAGTATGCTCACGCATTTGAAACGCCACATTGTCATACACCGACATATCCGTGAATAACGCCCCGAACTGAAAGAGCATACCCATCCGGCGACGCATACAATACAAGCCTTTATGATCAAGCTCATGTATTACCTGCCCGTCAACTTTCACGTAACCACTGCTTGGTTTAAGCGCACCGCCAATGAGTTGCAGCAATGTAGTTTTGCCGCAACCGCTGCCGCCCATAACCGCAATCACCTTACCCTTGGGGAAAGTGAGATTGACACCTTTCAGTATAGGACGACTGTCGTAGGAAAAATTGACGTCGCGAATTTCGACCAGCGCTTGAGATGACACGTATCAATACCTTGATTGTCCGGTGGACGGGCATTCTAAACCATGCCGTCGCTTAGTCGCAACATTAGCCGTACGGATTTGGCTGGCATCAAACCAATCCCATTCCCAAGGAAACGGATAACTATATTTTCATTTATTCAGACCGTTTTCCAAATAAACGATACCGAATTAACGGCTAAAAAATTTACACCCAATCTTTGGGCACTAAAAATTTCTCGTACAACTCCGCCTCATGAGAACCCTTCTCCGGATGCCAATCATAGCGCCACTTAACTAAGGGTGGCATGGATAACAAAATGGACTCAATGCGCCCATTGCTTTGCAGCCCAAAGATGGTGCCACGGTCAATTACCAAATTGAATTCAACATAGCGTCCGCGCCGATAAAGCTGAAAATCCCGTTCACGCTCACCGTAAGGCGTGTCTTTGCGCCGCTCAAGAATAGGCACATAGGCGGAAACAAAGTGATTCCCAACGCTTTGCTGAATGGCAAAAGCAGTAGCAAAATCCGGCTCGCTCAAATCGTCAAAAAATATACCGCCTACGCCACGCGGTTCATTGCGGTGCTTGAGAAAGAAATATTCATCACACCACTTTTTGTATTTTGGATAGAGATGATCACCGAACGACGCCAGCGCATTCTGACAAGTCCGATGGAAATGCACGGCATCTTCCTCAAAACCATAATACGGCGTCAAATCCATTCCACCGCCAAACCAGAAGGCGGTTTCACCATCATTTTTTTTCGCCATAAACATGCGCACATTCATATGCACGGTAGGCGCATAAGGATTACGCGGATGAAATACCAGCGATACGCCCATTGCTTCCCAAGTACACCCGGCCAATTCCGGGCGATGAGCCGTGGCAGAAGGAGGCATTTTGTCGCCCGTCACGTGAGAAAAAGCGACCCCGCCGCGTTCCAAAACATTGCCTTCTTCAAGAATACAGCTTCTACCGCCACCACCCTCCGGCCGATCCCAACTATCACGCCGAAATTTCTTGCCGTCCACCTGTTCCAAGCGAGTCACAATCGTGTCTTGCAAGTCGAACAAAAATTTTTTGACTGCGCCACTATCCATACTTCCTCCAATTGATTTCATATCCGTGTTACAAATGGACTATCACTCACCCCAAACACATTGCCTTACGCATTGACAACACCGCATCTCGCGTTTGCATACGAAAACAAGCAATCACATTGATATTTTACGGGATTGAAATAATTGCCTTTTTGATAATTATCACTTCCTGGGCAAGGCAGCACGATGACCGATGTCATGGCGCATCTGACAACCTTCAAAATGAATACTCTCGGCCACCTGATAAGCGCGGCGCTGCGCAATTTTCACGCTGTCCCCCAACGCGGTAACGCACAATACACGCCCTCCACTGGTAACTATTTTTCCATCCTGCAGGCTGGTACCCGCATGAAACACATGCACATCTTCCTGTGCTTTGGGCAGCCCGGTAATGTCATCGCCCTTTCGCGGTGTCTCGGGATAATTGGCGGCAGCCATTACCACACCAAGTGCGGCGTGCCTGTCCCATTCCGCCTCCACCTCATTCAAAGTGCCATTAACTGCATGGCTTAATAACACCATCAAATCACTTTTCAAACGCAACATAATCGGCTGGGTTTCCGGATCACCCATACGGCAATTAAATTCCAGCACCTTGTAATTATGTTGAGGGTCTATCATCAAGCCGGCATATAGAAAACCGGTATAAGTGATCCCTTCTTTTTCCATACCCTGCACGACCGGCTGTATCACCTCGCGCAACACGCGCGCATGCAATTCCGGCGTCACCACCGGTGCGGGAGAATAGGCGCCCATGCCGCCAGTGTTAGGCCCATGATCACCATCCAGCAACCGTTTATGATCCTGGCTGGTCGCCAATGGCAACACATGTTTGCCATCCACCATGACAATAAAACTGGCTTCCTCGCCGACTAGGAATTCCTCGATTATCACGCGTGCCCCGGCATCTCCCAATTTGTTGTCGGACAACATCATGGTGATGGCTGCATGCGCTTCCTGCATGGTCATTGCCACGACCACGCCCTTGCCTGCGGCCAAGCCATCTGCCTTGATTACAATGGGCACA
This sequence comes from Candidatus Nitrotoga sp., assembly GCA_044337935.1. GTDB lineage: Bacteria > Pseudomonadota > Gammaproteobacteria > Burkholderiales > Gallionellaceae > Nitrotoga. The sequence continues at coordinate 18,258 of JBIIMQ010000012.1, read as the reverse complement.
CCCTGTTTTTCCACATAAGCGCACGCCTCGGCTTGATCGCTAAACGTCTGATACAACGCAGTGGGAACATGGTGGCGCACCATGAAATTTTTGGCGAACGCTTTGGAGCTTTCCAACTGTGTCGCAGCTTTGGTAGGGCCGAAAATTTTCAAACCGGCCGCACGAAAATCGTCCACTATGCCCGCCGCCAGCGGGGCTTCCGGACCAACCACCGTCAGGTAGATTTGCTCGCGTTGCGCGAATGCGATGAGGTCTGGAATTGCGGTAATGGCAATATTTTCCACGCCATTTTCAAGCGCTGTACCGGCATTCCCGGGAGCGACATATACTTTTTGCACCTTGAGGGCTTGCGCCAGACGCCACGCCAGCGCATGTTCCCGACCACCGCCTCCCACAACCAGAATTTTCATAACATAACCCCAAATTTGTCGCAGTGATCACAAAGACAAAACTTGAAGCAAATAAGGCGGATTTATATCTCTGTGATTAAAACGCTGAATGAATACTTTTAGAGACGCACTAATGTCTGAAGTGTCGGTAGCCCGTAAACACCATCACCAATCCATGTTCATCCGCTGCCGCGATAACTTCCTCATCGCGCATACTGCCACCGGGCTGGATTACCGCTTTTGCCCCCGCTTCGGCCAATACATCCACACCGTCACGGAACGGGAAAAAAGCATCCGACGCGACAACTGAATCGACCAAGCTGCAAGCCACATTCTGTGCCTTGATTGTAGCAATACGGGTACTATCCACCCGGCTCATTTGCCCAGCACCCACACCCAATGTCCGACCATCCTTACAAAATACGATGGCATTGGATTTCACATACTTGGCCACGCGCCAAGCGAACAGCAGATCCTGCAACTGTCCGGCACCGGGCTGTGCTTTGGTTACCACGCGCAGTTGACTGGCTTTTACGTCCAACGTATCCGGCGATTGCACCAACAGACCGCCATTTACTCGCTTAAAATCATACTGATTGTGGGCCTTGGACAACGGCACGGTAAGCAGTCGCACATTCTGTTTTGTCGCCACAACCTGTCGTGCCGCTTCCGCCACCGATGGCGCAATAATCACTTCAACAAACTGATTGGTTGTAATAACACTTGCAGTCTCTACATCCAGCTCGCGATTAAGCGCGATGATGCCGCCAAATGCAGAGGTTGGATCGGTTGCATAAGCTAATTTGTACGCACTGAGCGGTGTATCGGCAATCGCCACACCGCACGGATTGGCATGTTTGACGATAACGCAGGCGGGCTGCTCAAAAGTCTTGACGCATTCCCATGCCGCATCGGCATCGCCGATGTTGTTATAGGACAACTCTTTGCCTTGCAATTGTGTGTAATCGGCAATACCGCCCGGCACCGCCTCCAGATCCCGGTAGAAAGCCGCTTTCTGGTGTGGATTTTCGCCGTAGCGCATGTCCTGAATTTTGACAAAATTGAAATTAATTTGTGTCGGATATTCGCTGCGAGCGCCGTCAGCATGAATTGTCGTAAGATAATTGCTGATCGCGCTGTCATAAGCGGCGGTGTGCGAAAAAGCCTTTTTCGCCAAATCAAAACATGTGGCACCGGAAATCGTACTGCCATTGGTGTGCATTTCGGCCAGAATAGCGTTGTAGTCTTTTGGGTCGGTAACGATAGCCACGTGTTCGTGATTTTTCGCTGCGGCGCGCACCATGGTAGGTCCGCCAATGTCGATATTCTCGATGGCATCTGCCAGCATGCAATCAGGCTTGGCAATCGTGGCACTGAACGGATACAGGTTCACCACCACCAGATCAATGGTCGGAATACTGTGCTTCTCCAGCGTGGCAACATGCGCCGACAAATCCCGTCGCGCCAGAATTCCGGCATGAATTTTTGGTTGCAGCGTTTTTACGCGTCCATCCAGCATTTCTGGAAACCCCGTGTAATCGGCAACTTCCGTAACCGGAATACCATTATCGGCAAGCATTTTAGCCGTGCCGCCCGTGGACAAAATGGCAATGCCCAGTCGCTGCAAACCTTTGGCAAATTCCAGTACGCCGGTTTTATCCGACACGCTAATGAGGGCTTGTTTAATTACTGCCATAATTAATTTTTCTTTTTGTTCGTTTTAGTCAAGTGAGATTTTTGGACAACTTTTTGTTTGGGTTGGGTGTTTGCCCGCAAGTTTGAAGCTCTACCCGATGAACTGTGTTGCTGAATTTTTTTGCGCAATGTATTGCGGTTAAGCCCCAACAGTTCGGCCGCCCGTGTCTGGTTACCGCCCGCATGTTGAAGAACCGATTCAATTAGTGGCTTCTCAACGCAATTCATCACCATGTCATACACTGCACATAAAGGATTTTCGCCATCAAGATCCTTGAAGTAATCATCCACTGCCTTGCGCACATATTTCGCAATATCATTCTCCCCCAACATACAGTCATCGTTCCTGTTCATGCAGCCAGCCCCTCACTGTAATGTAGGCGCTCACCACTTTGTGATTGCCTGTCAAAAAACTCGCTTACCGCCATCAATTGTTCCGCACTACTTTCCAGCTGATTCATTTGGTGACGAAAATGCGCCGAACCAGCCAATCCTTTTGTATACCAGGAAATATGTTTGCGGGCCACGCGCAACCCCGTGTATTCACCATAGAATGAATAAAGCTCGCATATGTGCTTGACCAGAACACGATGCACTTCATCCACCTGCGGAGCAGGCAAATGTGTACCGGTCTTGATGAAATGTTCAATCTCGCGAAACAACCACGGACGCCCCTGGGCAGCGCGACCAATCATCACGGCATCGGCGCCAGTCTGACGTAAAACAAATCGGGCTTTTTCCGGAGTAGTGATATCACCGTTGGCAATAACCGGGATATTAACGTTAGCTTTCACTGCGGTGATGGTGTCATATTCCGCATCACCGGTATAAGCACAGGCACGAGTCCGCCCGTGAATAGCCAGTGCCTGAATACCGCTGGCCTCGGCAATTTTGGCGATACGAACTGCATTACGATTTTGTTTATCCCAACCGGTACGTATTTTAAGCGTCACCGGCACAGTCACCGCATTCACCACCGCTTCCAATATTTGTGCCACTAGCATTTCATCCTGCATCAGCGCGGAACCGGCCATCACATTGCAAATTTTCTTCGCGGGGCAACCCATGTTTATGTCAATAATCTGCGCGCCCTCGTCCACATTATATTGGGCGGCCCGTGCCAGCATTTTGGGGTCGGCACCAACAATTTGCACCGAAATAGGATCAACTTCGCCTTCGTGATTGGCGCGCCGCTTGGTTTTCTCGGATCCATAAAGCAATGAATTGGACGCCACCATCTCACTCACGGCCATGCCTGCGCCCATATTTTTGCACAACATGCGGAACGGACGATCAGTCACCCCGGCCATAGGAGCAACAATCAAATTATTTTTGAGAAGATAGGGGCCGATGCGCATGACGTTTTCCGAAAGGAACCGGATTATAAATTAATCAACCGCCCCGTGCTATCATCACTCATCCGTAAGTGAAAAATATTCCAGCAATGACATTCGACATTCTGATTATAGGCGGCGGCTTGGTTGGTGCCAGTCTGGCCGCAGCGCTCAAATCCAGCGGATTAAGTATTGCCCTGGTAGAAGCTCAACCCGCCGTACCCGCCAATAAAGATTGGGACAATCGCATCTATGCCATCAGTCCCGGCGGAGCTGCTTTTCTTACGCAATGCGGCGCTTGGCAACAGCTGGATATGAGTCGCGTACAGCCGGTTGAGGCCATGCGCGTGTTTGGCGACGAGGGCATGGAGCTTGATTTCAGCGCTTATCAACTGGGCGAGCCGGAGTTGGCATTCATTCTGGAAAACCGTCCGCTACAGCAGGTACTTTGGCAGGGACTGCAGGAACAAGATAACCTGACTCTATTCCATCCGGCACGCTGCGCTGATATAGCTTGGCATGATGACGCTGCACACCTGCAACTACAAGACGGGCGATCACTCCAGGCAAAGTTGATAGTCGGTGCGGACGGGGGAAATTCCTGGGTGCGCCAGCAGGCCGGCATCGTTGCACCGCCCACACTTTATAATCAATATGGTGTAGTAGCGAACTTCACCATCGAAAAATCACACCGTGCCACGGCCTTTCAATGGTTTCAACCGGATGGCATCCTCGCCTTGCTGCCTATGCCGCAGCAGATGGTTTCAATGGTGTGGTCGGTAAGCCCTGAAAAATCAGCGACCTTACTGCAGCTACCGCATGAGGAGCTGTGTGCACAAGTTGCCGCCGCCTCTCACCACACTCTGGGGACATTGCAATTGGTTACCCCTCCTGCCGCGTTTCCGCTACGTTCATTGAACCCGCCGCAAATAGTCAAACCGCGTCTGGCGCTGGTGGGTGATGCCGCACACAACATACACCCGCTTGCCGGGCAGGGTGTCAATTTGGGCTTCCGCGATGCGCGCCAGCTGGCGCAAATATTGCTGCAACGTGACGCGCAACAGGACTGCGGTAACATACATCTGTTACGTCGATACGAACGTGCACGTAAAGAAGATATCCTCTCTATGCTGTTCACCACTGACATGCTGAAGAAATTATTCAATAACAACAATCCACTCTTGCGTGTCGCACGCAACCTCGGCCTTGCAGCTACCAACCATATTACGCCCCTGAAAAAAATATTGGCACGTCAAGCACTCCATTAACCTACATTCCGGGATTCATCATGATCAAATTATTTCTGGCACTGCTGATTTCTCTCTCTTTTTCTTACGCTCATGCCGATGCAGCCAAAGTAAAAGACCTGCTGCAAAAAAATTACCCGCAGCTTGGTCCGATTGATAAAACCTACAAAACCAATATCCTTGGACTATATGAAGTCGTAGCACAAGGCATGCTGTTTTATACCGACAAAAACGCTCAATACCTCATTAATGGCAACATTATTGATCTGAAAACGATGCGCAACTTGACAGAGGAACGTTCACAAAAATTGTTCGCCATAGATTTCAACAGCCTGCCATTCGATCTTGCGATAAAAAAAGTAAAGGGTAATGGACAGCGAAAAATGGCTTACTTTAGCGATCCGAATTGCGGTTTCTGCCAAAAACTGGAAGGCGAATTGAAAAATGTAGATAACGTCACCCTCTATTTATTCATGCTTTCAATATTCCAGGGCTCCGACAAAAAAGTACAAGGTGTTTGGTGTAGCAAGGATCGAGTCAAAGCATGGGACAATTTGATGCAGAGTCACATACAGCCACCCGCTGGAACGTGCGATACCCCCACCGCAAAACTAATGGAACTAAGCCAAAAATTAAACATCAATGGTACACCGGCATTGATTTTTAGTGATGGCACACTGATTCCCGGGTACAAACCTGCGGCAGAATTGGAAAAAGCATTAAATAACGCTTCCAGCCGCTAATTATTTTTTACACTTGCACGGACGGTCATTATTCTTGTAACTTTATGTATAGTCAGTAAAATATATTAAACTTCAAGGGCAGGTTAAATATTAAGCGCTCCAGATGTCAACGGTCATTGAAGACAGACGTTTTTACTAGTACGGCTCCGAGATTCTTAAGTTGTGACAAAGTGGCCGGAAACAAAGATTGGATTGTTTTTTCAATTACGATTAAATGTGCTTCACGAAATACAGAATGGCAGCGCTATCCTGAGTACATCAAAGTTACATTCGTAATCGGATTACAGCGCCTACCAGACAATAGGAGTAATGACATCATGAAAATATCAAAAACAGGACGGTCTCTAACCTTGGCTGTGGCTTTATTGACAGGCGTATTAGCAAGTGGAGTGGCATTCGGACATGGTGGTGGTTGGGGTGGTGGTTGGGGTGGTGGTTGGCGCGGAGGATCGCGCGTAGGCGTCTATTTTGGCGCACCGATTGGTTTTAATTATGGGTATTATCCATACCCATACTACGGGGCTCCATACTACGGATCACCTTATTACGTGCCTGCACCTGTTTATTACCCCCCGGTACAGTCTGCTCCGATAACCTATACCGAGCGCGCTGACAACCCACAGACTAGCGCCCCAAGAAATGTGTCGCCAGATACCCACGAGTCTTGGTGGTATTACTGCGTTGATGCCAAAGCCTATTATCCCTATGTCAACCAATGCCCGGGCGGATGGCAACGGGTCGCACCACAACCTCCACCTGATTCTAAATAATCAACCCACCTCAAAATAAAGCACCGTCGCCATGAATAATAAATTGCAACTATCTGCGGTATTGACCGCTGCTTTGGTTCTAAGTGCCTGTACATCAATACCAACTGGTCCCAGCATGCTCGTGCTACCGGGCACGGGGAAAAGCTTCGACCAATTCCGATTTGACGAGGCTGATTGCAAACAATATGCCAGTGCTCAGATTGGTGGCCGCACCGCAAATGAAGCCGCAGTCGACAGTGGTGTAAAAAGTGCAATGGTTGGAACAGCTGTTGGCGCTGCTGCAGGCGCACTGATAGGTGGCCACAACGGTGCCGGCGCAGGTGCCGGTGCAGGACTACTTGTTGGCTCCATGATGGGAGCCGGTGCTGGTGACTATTCAGGACGTAACCTTCAACAACGATATGACTTCGCATATCAACAATGCATGTTTGCAAAAGGCCATCGTGTTCCGGTAGCAGGTCGCTTGGATTATTCACGGCAGCCATCCCGAAATAGCAATTACATTTCTTCACCCACTCCCAGCGGGCCTGTATCGCCGGCTTCTACCAGTGCCTCTATACCTCCACCTCCCAGTGGAAGAACGCCACCTCCGCCACCTCCGGATACCTATGTATCACCAAACAATCAAGCAATGTAAACTTTAATTTCCGCTTTGCGCCAATTAACTGGTTAACGCAATTTCATAATATTGGTCTATTTTGTCCTTACAACCAATTACCCAATACAATTCGACTGTATTGTTATGACGCTGCTTGAAAGTATAAATCAGGGCGGGTTAGTCAATCTGTTCAACCCGCCAAACAGAAGACACTACGAACAGAGTCTATCTTAGCGGCCAGAACGCCCAGAGCGCGCAGATCCACCAGACATAGCATTATCACTACGGGAAGAACGATCCGCAGTAATATTCTTCTGCGCGATAGTCAATTCTTTGTCAGCGTTACCATTGGATTTATTGGCATCCAGATTTCCCTGTACGCTGGGTAGCACCCTGCGACGTCGGGGCAGTAGTATCAGCTTGAGCAGCTGACATAAAAATCATCAACAAAGCAACAACAAAGCCCGATTTCAATATAAACATCTCCCTAAACAGTTTACCGACACTCACACCATGCGACTGCCGTACCAGCTCTGACGCATCTTCGCTCCCCAGGGTTGACAAAAATGGTCGACTATTTCTACTAAAATACGACAAATAACACGTAAAATCATGTGGGTATAAATAGCCGCTTCATATCAAACACATCCAACAGGAACTCAACCCGGGGACAACATCCAATAACCCAAGCCCAGCTTAATCCTTGACCCGACAACAAATGCACTGCTAATATACCCAGTGAATCACTCAACTAAATTTTAGAGGTCATCATAAATATGGACGTACAAGAATTAATCAAAGAACAGGTAACTAATCATTCTGTCGTGTTATATATGAAAGGCAGCGCGGACTTTCCCCAGTGTGGATTTTCTGCCAATGTAGTGCAAATTCTAAAAGCTTGCGATGTTCCGACTCTTTTTACCGTTGACGTGCTCTCTGATCCGGAAATTCGCCAAGGCATCAAAGAATATTCTGATTGGCCGACAATTCCCCAGCTTTATGTTAACGGCAAGTTCATCGGTGGCTCGGATATCGTGACCGAAATGTACAGAAATGGAGAACTACAGAAATTACTCCGTTCCTGAACAGAATAATTGCAAGCATCAAACTTTTCAGGGCGACCGCAAAGTCGCCCTTGTTGTTTCAACCTAACCGGCCAGATATTTACGCGCTTGTGCAATGGCAATTTCAACCTGCCGAGGCGCAGTACCCCCAATATGATTACGACTGGCCAACGACCCCTCGAGAGTAAGCACAGAATAAACGTCATCTACAATAAGCGGCGAAAATTGCTGTAACTCTTCCAGTTCAATCTCACTCAAGTCACAATTACGCTGCTCGGCAAAACGTACCGCCAGCGCAACCGCTTCATGCGCATCACGGAACGGCAACCCCTTCTTAACCAGATAATCGGCCAAATCCGTGGCCGTGGCATAGCCTTGCAAAGCCGCACTACGCATAGCTGCCGGCTTAACAGTAATGCCGCCTACCATGTCCGCATAAATACGTAAGGTATTGGTTAACGTATCTACCGTGTCAAACAGGGGCTCTTTGTCTTCCTGATTATCCTTGTTGTAGGCCAATGGTTGGCCTTTCATCAATGTCAACAAAGCAACCAAATTTCCGTTCACGCGCCCGGTTTTGCCGCGCACCAGCTCCGGCACATCCGGATTTTTTTTCTGAGGCATAATGGACGACCCCGTGCAAAAACGATCGGCAATATCAATAAAACCAAGGCGCGGATTCATCCACAAAATCAACTCTTCCGACAAACGTGACAGGTGCGTCATGGTGAGCGCTGCGCAGGCAATAAACTCAATGGCGAAATCGCGATCGGATACCGCGTCCAGAGAGTTTTCACAAACCCCGTCGAAACCAAGAAGTTCTGCCACCATCTCGCGATTAATTGGATAACTGGTGCCGGCCAATGCAGCCGCACCAAGCGGCAAACGATTAACGCGTTTCCGGCAATCGATAATACGTTCCGCATCGCGCTTTAGCATTTCAAAATACGCCATCAGGTGATGCGCAAAACTCACCGGCTGCGCCACCTGTAAATGTGTATAGCCTGGCATGATGGTATGCGTATGCTGTGTGGCGAGATCAACTATTGCCGATTGCAAATTACGGATGAGTACATGCAGCTCATCAATAGCGTGGCGCAAATATAAACGTACATCGGTTGCCACTTGATCATTGCGTGAGCGTCCGGTGTGCAAACGCTTGCCCGCATCACCCACAAGTATGGTCAGACGCTTTTCAATATTGAGATGCACATCCTCCAAAGCGAGTGACCAATCAAATTTATCGTCAAGAATCTCCTGTTCGATTTGTGCCATACCCCGCCGAATATCGGCCAAATCCTGCATGGTTATAATGCCGCAAGCCTCCAGCATCTGCGCATGCGCCAGCGATGCATGAATATCAAACGGTGCCAATCGTTTATCAAACTCAACTGAGGCTGTATAACGCTTAACCAATTCAGATACCGGCTCGGAAAATCGTCCGGACCAGGTTTTATTGTCTTGCATAGTCATCTTCTCTTGTCCAGAATGTGCGGTATATACAGAGATCTATCTGCCAAATATGCAAAGTATAAATCAAAAAACACTGGCCGATGCGTTACCTGATTTTCGTAACCTGGGAGTCATGTTACGCAGCCTGCTGTTAGTCAATGGCATGGCGCTACTGGTCACCTTTACACAAGCATCATCTTGGCGGGATATTGTGGAGCGCATGATAGACATCTCGGCATTGCTGCAACCTACATTACTGTTAAGTTTATCGTTATTGTTTATACTTAATCCCTGGCTAAAACAACTCACCTACAAACAAGGTGTCACGGCAGTGTTGCTCTTGGTACTGATTGCCACAATGCTGCTTGACCATTGGGGGCGCTGGTTATCCATTTACACCCCGACATATGGAAACTTTCATACCGGGCGCAATGCCTTACTGAGCAGTATTGTTGCCAGCTTTTTATTGGTCTATTTTCGATTTCGTGCCCATTCTCTTTCCCCCGCTCTGGACGCGGCGCGCTTGCAAGCCCTGCAAGCCCGTATCCGCCCGCATTTTCTGTTTAACAGCATTAATGCCGTACTCGGAGTGGTTCGCGCCAACCCCAAGCGTGCCGAAACCGCGCTGGAAGACATGGCCGATCTATTCCGTATGGCGATGGCACACAGTGGCGATTTAGTAACGGCTCGGCAAGAAATAGCACTTGCGCGTCAATACTTGGCACTGGAACAACTGCGTTTAGGCGAACGCCTTCAAGTTAACTGGCATATCGAAAATATGCCGGACGATGCGCTGCTGCCACCACTGATATTACAACCATTACTTGAGAACGCCGTATATCACGGCATTGAACCGCTAGCCAAGGGCGGACTTGTCGATATCAGACTGTATCGCAACGGCAATGAAATGCACCTTGAAATGTATAATCCTTGTCTGGAACGGGGTAGCGACCATGTAGGCAACAAAATGGCTTTAGGCAATATTCGAGAACGCTTGGCGTTGCAATTTGATGTCGAAGCCAGTTACACAGTAGATATAGGCCAGGATTTTTACCATGTGCATATCAAACTGCCATACATCAAAGAACCCCCGCAACCCACTTCTTCCCGGTAAGAAAATCAGGGAAGCATGCGTGAAGAAACAAATGATCCCTTGTCTAGTGTTACTTCAAGGAGAGCTCAATGAACAATGTTGAAACCATCCCTCTCGCTATTTTTATAGTGGACGACGAACCGCCTGCACGTAATCGCCTTAAAGACCTGCTGACCGATTGTGCCGCACAACTGCCACTGCAACTGGTAGGCGAAGCAGGCAATGGACATGAAGCGTTAGACAAATTATCCGAAACACAAGTTGATGTGGTACTGGTGGATATTCGAATGCCCAAAATGGATGGCATCGAATTAGCGCAACATCTCAACACACTGCCCAAACCCCCGGCCATCATTTTTACCACTGCTTATGATGCATATGCCATTCAGGCTTTCGATTTACATGCTGTCGACTACCTACTTAAGCCCATTCGACTCGCCCGTTTAACCGAGGCTCTCACGCACGCCCGTTCGGCCATGCCATTACGCAACGAAAAACTACAGGAACTTTCCCCCGAACCGCGCAAACATATTGCAATCCACGAACGCGGCAAAATCCATCTTGTTCCCATCGAACAAGTGCTGTATCTGCGTGCCGAGCTAAAATATATTACCGTGCGGACAGTAGAACGCGAATATCTGATTGAAGAGTCGCTCGGTGCGCTTGAAAAAGAGTTCGCCACACGTTTCATTCGTATTCATCGTAATTGTTTAGTCGCAAAAACTGCGATAACCGGCTTCGAAAAAATTGTCGATGAAAAAAACGGCGACTCCCACTGGGTCGTCAATCTCAAACAATTAAACGAGACGTTGCCGATCAGCCGTCGGCAACAATTCATCGTGAAAGAATTTAGCTAGACAGCCGACAAAATTGCTGTCCAAACACACACCAACTCCTTGCCCTATATTCTCAACGCATTAAAGGGCGACAACAATCACCCCGTGTACCTATCCGCTATTTCGCAACCCCGCTGCAATTCCATTGATCGTCAAATGTATCGCACGTTTCACCAGACCATGGGTATCCCCCGAACGGAAACGGTGCAGCAACCCCACTTGCAAATGATTAAGCGGATCAATATAGGGCGTGCGCGTGGTAAGACTGCGCGCTAAAGTTGGATTGCCTTCCAGCAAGGTGGTTGCACCGGTAATGGCAAACAGCATATCCACCGTGCGCTGCCATTCCGTTTCTATCATGCTGAAGATCGTATGACGCAAGGTTTCATCCGACACCAGCTCGGCATATCGCGAAGCGAGACCCATATCGGTTTTAGACAAAACCATATCCATATTGGACAGCAGACCGCGAAAGAATGCCCAGTTTCGGTACATGGCTTGCAATTGTTGTAACCCGGCATCCCCTTCGCGCTCAATAAACTGCTGTATCGCACTGCCAAAACCGTACCAGCCTGGCAACAGCACACGGCTTAAACTCCAGCTGAACACCCAGGGAATCGCCCGCAAATCTTCAATGCGGTCGGATGCCTTGCGCGAGGACGGGCGGCTGCCGATATTAAGCTCGGCAATTTCCCTGATCGGCGTGGCCGCAAAAAAATAATCGGTAAACCCGGGCGTTCCATATACCAATTTGCGGTAGGCCGCAAAGGCATCCAGGCTGAGCGCTTCCGCAATACGAAGGTATTCCGGCATGGGACTGTCATGATGATCACCATGTTGATGTAACAACGTGGCTTCCATGGTAGCGGCGATGAGAATTTCAAGATTGCGCCGTCCGATCTCAGGATCGGAGTATTTGCTGGCGATGACTTCGCCCTGTTCGGTAATACGAATCTGGGCATTCACACTACCCGGCGGCTGCGCCAGAATGGCCTCATAGCTTGGGCCGCCACCGCGACCCACCGTGCCGCCTCGCCCATGGAAAAGGCGCAATTCAACACCATGTTTTTCAAACACCCTGACCAGTTCGAGTTCGGCCTTATACAGCTCCCAGTTGGCAGTAAGATACCCGCCATCTTTATTACTGTCGGAGTAACCCAACATGACTTCCTGTGTATTGCCGCGACTCTTCAACAATTCGCGATAAAGCGGAATAGAAAACAATTCATCCATAATCACGCCACAACTGCGCAAATCGGCAATCGTCTCAAACAACGGGATGATATTAAGATGCAAATCGTGACAATCACCCAGCAAATCGACCTGCTGCAACATTAGCGCCACTTCGAGCAGATCGCTCACCGCATCAGTTTTGGAAATAATGTAATTAGGCAACGCGACCTGACCAAAACGCTGGTGAATTGTTGCGGCCACTTGCATCAAACGCAGCTCACCTTGAACAATTTCAGAGAATTGATCCAAATCGTCGATCAATATTTTGCCTGCCTGCAATGCCTTGATTAGCACATTGCGACGATCAGCCTCATCCAGCGTGGAATAATTATTTTCACCCGCTTTGACGAGCAATTCACTCACTACCTGTTCATGCACGCCACTATGCTGGCGCATATCCAGCGGTGCCAGATGGAATCCAAATACCTCAACCGCACGGCGCAGGTAAGCCACTCGTCCGCGCGCCAAATACAACGCCCCATGCTGTTCCAGCGAATTGATAATAATATCAAGATCAGCTATATATTCTTGCGCGTTAGCGTAAGGCTTTGCATCCCTACCAACGGCACGCAAATGCTTGACGTGATGCCCAAATTTTTCTGTCGTAGCCACCAAACGCGAATAAATGGCAATCAACGCGCGACGATAAGGCTCATCTTCGCGACTTACCGCTTTATCAGGCGATTGCTCGGCAAATACCTCCAATTCCTGGCTGACTTTGACCAGCCGGGTAGACAAACTCAGTCGCGTACCGAGCAGATGGGTTTCCGACAAATAGTGTTCCAGCGTTGTGGCTGAATGCCGCATTGCGGCATTCAACATCACTTCATGCGTGACAAACGGATTGCCATCACGATCACCCCCAATCCAGCTACCAATACGCAAAAATGGTGGAACGCGCAAACGCTTGCCGAAACGCACTTCAATCTGTTTTTCCAAGCTGGCATAAATCTTGGGGATTTCACTGAAGAAGGTATAGCGATAATAAGCCAAGCCATTCTTTACTTCATCCGGCACCGTTAATTTTGATGTACGCAACATTCGCGTCTGCCATAGAATCAACACGAAACGGCGCAGCGCCTCCTCATTATCGGCCAGCTCATCCGGCGTCATATTAATTCGGTCACGATCCGACAACAGTCTGGCGATAATAAGCTGACAATCAAGAATACTTTTTCGTTGCACCTCGGTAGGATGCGCGGTAAGTACAGGTGAAATCAACGCCTTATCGAGAAATGCCTGCATCGTCTCAGCAGAAATATGCTTTTCCTGTATCCGATCAAGCGCAAGTTGCACACTTCCCTCCTGCGGAGGGGAGCCGGCATTAAGATGCGCACGGCGGCGACGATTATGGTGCAAATCTTCCGCAATGTTGGATAACTGTGAAAAATAACTAAATGCGCGAACAACCGACAATGTGTCGCGTGGCGACAATGCGTCCAGAGTTTGTTCCAATTGGTCGCGATCACGTTCATCCTGAGTCTTGCGGAAATGCACTGCGCAACGCCGCACGCTCTCAACCAAATCGAAAGTTTTTTCACCTTCCTGCTCACGCAATGTGTCGCCAAGGATACGGCCGAGAAAGCGAATGTCTTCACGTAAGGGCATGTCTTTAGATGATATATCTACAGGCGTGGCGAATAAGTTCATGGTATTTATCTTCTACATCAAGTATCTTTTACAACATACGGTGCAACGTGCGCGCAATAGGCTCACGCAATAGGCTCATGTTAGAATACAGCGCAATCAGATTTATAACTAAACGATTCAGGAAAACCAATGAATCAAGTATCTCAGGCGAAAGCCACCCCCGCAAAACTGGTCATCGTATCGCGTGAAAGCGCGTTGGCAATGTGGCAGGCAGAATTTATCCGTGATCGGCTGCGCGCATTATACCAACAAACCGAAATCAGCATATTGGGCATGACTACACAAGGCGATAAAATTCTTGATGTAACGCTGTCCAAAATCGGTGGCAAGGGCTTATTCGTAAAAGAACTCGAAACAGCGCTGGAAGACGGACGTGCTGACATTGCAGTACACTCGTTAAAAGACGTCCCTATGCATTTGCCCCAGGGCTTTATGTTGGCCTGCGTTGACAAGCGCGAAGATCCGCGCGACGCTTTCGTTTCCAACCACCACGCCAATCTCGAATCACTGCCGCCGGGCAGCGTGGTAGGTACTTCAAGCTTACGCCGTGAAAGCCAATTACGTGCACGCTTCCCCCATCTGAAAATTGAATCATTGCGGGGTAATGTGCAAACCCGTTTACGCAAACTGGACGAAGGTCAATACGCCGCCATTATTCTTGCCGCTGCAGGGTTAAAGCGTTTGGGTTTAAGCGATCGTATTCGCGATTTGATTTCCCCTGAAAACAGTCTGCCTGCAGTGGGACAAGGCGCGCTCGGCATTGAATGTCTTGCTTCCCGCCCTGACCTTGAAGAGCTGCTACGCCCACTGCATCACACGGATACTGCCATTTGTGTTCAGGCGGAACGCGCCTTGAGCCGTGCACTGGCAGGCAGTTGTCAAGTACCGTTAGGTGGTTTCGCCGAAATAACAGGCGATAAACTACACTTGCGCGGTTTTGTCAGCAGTCCCGACGGGAGCCGCATGGCGCGTGCCGAACTGTATGGCACAACTACCGACCCGGAGGCATTGGGTAATGCCGTAGCACAGGCATTACGCGACCAAGGTGCGGATGAAATTCTTGCGGCTCTATGAAATCGGACGTAACGCACCACCTCTAAAATACAGCGAGGCCGTTATTAAATATTATTTTTGGCGGATACCGATCTTTTCCAAAAATTAAGGAGACAATTTTGTTTTTTCCGGAGCTACCGGCTCTGCCCCGCTACGACTCTGTTATAAAACATTTTTCATTTTGATATGCTGCAACTGCAACCACTGGCCGGATTAAACATTGTCATAACCCGCCCGCGCGAGCAGGCGACCAATTTGGCGCAGCGCATATCACAAGCTGGCGGACAGGCTGTTCTTTTCCCGCTGTTGAACATTAGCCCGGTATCCGACGTGCAACCTTTATACGCGCTGATCTCCCGTCTGCATGAATTCGATCTCGCCATTTTTATTAGTCCCAATGCCGTGCGTTATGGCATGGAGGCCATTATCGCTGCGGAAAATAATGTTGGTGTTTTAACCGGGCAAAATAATGTGTTACCCGCAACTTTAAAAATTGCAGCAATAGGACAAAGTAGTGTTCGTGCATTACATAATTACGGCGTAACCAATATCATCGCGCCACAAAATCGTTTTGATAGCGAAGCATTGCTGGCATTGCCGGAATTAAATCAAATCTCAGGCTGGCGCACGGTAATTTTTCGCGGTAATGGTGGTCGGGAATTACTGGGCGACACACTTAAAGCTCGTGGTGCCAGTGTCGAATATGTCACCTGTTATCAACGTACCCAGTCGCATCAGGACGCCTCCCTGTTGTTTTCTGCCAACCCGGATGCCATCACGGTAACCAGCAGCGAAGCCTTGGATTATTTATGGAACATGCTGGACAACACGGGACAAAAACAACTTGCCGCTGTTCCCCTATTCGCACCGCATGCACGTATTGCCGAAGCCGCACATAAGCTGGGTTGGAATGCAGTAACACTGACTGATGCCGGAGATGACGGCATGCTGTCAGGTTTGATAGCATGGGCAAAAACACGTCCTTTAACCGGAACTGGAAATACGCTATGACCACGCAAGCGCCGCCCCCCGAACCAACCAATCCTGTTACTCCGGAAACGACGGCGACACCCGCCGTTTCAGCACATAATCGTGTGGAAAATATTCTTTCACGCATGAGTGCTATGCAGATAGTGTTGGCTGTCGTGCTGGCCATATTCCTATGGCAGTGGTTCGACACTCACCTCCAGATGAATAATATGCAGCAGGATTTGGCACGCCGCTTGACTGAAATGGACGGCAATAATAAAGCCGGCCAAGTATTAATCATGAAAGTGCAGGAATCCATGCGCGAACTGTCTGTCAAAGTGAGCGTATTGGAAGCCCGTTCTGCCGAAGCACAAAATCAGCGCGCCGCGCTTGAATCACTGTATCAGGATCTATCCGGTAGCCGCGATGAAACAGTTCTGGCTGAAGTGGAACAGCTGCTGCTGATCGCCGGACAACAATTACAACTTTCCGCCAATGTAAAAGCGGCGCTAATCGCCATGCAACAAGCCGACGACCGCCTCAAACGCATGGATCGTACCGCCTTGAATGGCTTACGTAAGATTATCAATCGCGACATTGACAAGTTACGCACGCTACCTGCTATAAACATACAAGATATCAAATTCCGCCTCGACAACCTCATCGCTGAAGCGGACACCTTGCCGCTAATTCAGGACATTACTACCGTACCGCAGGGGAAAACTTCCGCCCCCGCCACACCTACACGTGAGAGTGGGGCATGGCGAATGTTAATGCATGAAATCTGGGACGACATGAAGCATTTAGTGCGCATTGAAAATATGCAGAAGCGTGAACTGCCGCTTCTGTCACCTACACAAACTTTCTTTTTACGTGAAAACTTGAAATTACGCCTGCTGTCAGCACGCCTTGGCTTGTTGTCCCGTGACGAAAAAAGTTTTAAGCATGATCTGCAATCAGTGCAGGATTGGATAGTGCATTATTTCGATATTAAATCCAGCAGTGGCGCTCTGGCTGTCACCACCCTGCAGAAATTGCGGGAATCCAACATAAACATTGAGCTACCGGACATCAGTGCGAGCCTTGAGGCCGCGCGCAATTATCGTTCGTCACTCGGCAAGGGATCAAAATGAGATTTCTAGTGTGGCTACTGGGATTATTCTCGCTGGCCGTAGCGCTGAAGCTGGCAGCCCACAACCCCGGCTATTTGCTGCTGGTTTACCCGCCGTACCGTATTGAAATTTCACTCACCCTGTTTTTGCTGGCGATGCTGGCCCTGTTCGTACTGGGATATTTCGCTGTCCGCCTAGCGCTGTCCGCCATCCGGCTACCCGCTTATGTGCGTCAATTCCGCATTGAACGCGCCCACAACAAAGGGCGCTCAGCCATGATGGAAGCAATCGATGCGTTCTTCGAAGGACGCTACGCGGTAGCGGAAAAAGCTGCGGTACGCGCGATAGAGCTGGGCGAAAACTCCGGCCTCAACCCGGTCATTGCCGCCCGTGCAGCACATGAATTACGTGAATTTGACAGACGGGATGCCCATCTGGCGACAGCCAAAAGTAAATCGGCAGATGTACCTACCATGTACTTGATGGCTCAAGCCAAATTTAGTCTGGATCAGCATCAACCCCAGGCAGCACTTGATTCGTTAAAAGAATTACGCAAAAACGGGACAAAAGGTCCCGTTGGCGCACTTCATCTTGAACTTAAAGCACAGCAGCAGACCCAAAATTGGGATGCAGTCCTGGATCTGGTGGATCAATTGGAAAAGCGCCGTGCCCTGGATAAAGAGTCTACTGCGCAAATACGCCAGAAAGCATGGCTTGAAAAAATCAGCGTCCCCACGCTGGATACTTCGGCATTACTGGCTATTTGGAAAAACACCCCCGGTGAATTCAAAGAGCGTCCTAAAATTGTAGCGGCAGCAGCACGTGCGCTCATCCATCTGGGAGATTGTCGCAGTGCCCAGAAAATTCTAACCGACAAGCTGAATGTGGAATGGGACAGCGACTTGATCACACTTTACGGAGAATGCTTAACGGGCCAAGCTGGCGACCGTATCGAACAGGCGGAACGCTGGCTTAAACAACACCCTGACGATGCCGGATGGTGACTGGTACTGGGGAAAC
>JBIIMQ010000011.1:0-26876 GCA_044337935.1 Candidatus Nitrotoga sp. | reverse complement strand
GACCATGCGCGAGTATTTGGGAATTTCCAGCCGCTTGTTGAAGACATCGACGATCTTATGGTGATCCATGTCACGCAGGCGGTTCTTGGGGCCGTCCTTCATGTAACCGTTGCTGGCGTCGATCATGAAGATGCCCTTGCGGTTGTGGGCGTTTTCCTTGTCGAGGACGATGATGCAGGCGGGGATGCCGGTGCCGTAAAACAGGTTGGCGGGCAGGCCGATGATGCCCTTGATATAGCCCTTGCGGATGAGGTTCTTGCGGATGTCGCCCTCGGCATTGCCGCGAAACAATACGCCATGCGGCAGGATACACGCACCCTTGCCGGTGCTCTTGAGCGAACGCACGATGTGCAGCAGGTAGGCGTAATCGCCCTGTTTGGCGGGCGGCGTGCCGAAATGCTGGAAGCGCTCGTGCGGATCGTTCTGCACATTCATGCCGGTACTCCAGCGCTTGTCCGAAAAGGGCGGATTGGCGACCACATAATCGAAGGTCTTGAGCTGGCCGTCTTCGCCGGTGAACAGCGGATTGGCCAGCGTGTTGCCCTGCTTGATCAGCGCCGTGGGATTGTCGTGCAGGATCATGTTCATGCGCGCAAGGCCAGAGGTGGCGGTATCTTTCTCTTGCCCGTAGAGTGTGACCTTGGTGCTGGCTACATCGCCTACCTTCAGCAGCAGCGAGCCGGAGCCGCAGGTGGGATCATAAACCGTGGTGGTGTTGCTGGTCTGGGCATCGTGGATGCCGAGAATTTGCGCGATGATGCGGCTGACCTCGGCAGGGGTATAGAACTGGCCCTTGCTCTTGCCGCTATCCACGGCGAAGTGGCGCATCAGGTACTCATAGGCATCGCCCATGATGTCATCGCCCTCGGCGCGGTTCTTTGAAAAATCGAGCGCCTTGTTTTCAAAAATGGCAATCAGGCTGGTGAGAAGCTCTACCCTTTCCTTGCCGTCACCCAGCTTGCTCGGGTCATTGAAGTCGGCCATGTCGGACAGCTTGTTGGCAGCAGCCAGCGGCGCGATGATCTTCGTGTTGATCTTTTCACCGATGTCGGGCTTGCCCTTGAGCGCGACCATGTCCTTGAAGCTGGCACCATCTGGAATAGTGATCGGCGCAAAAGGCACACCGGCATATTTGTCGCTGACATACTTGATGAACAGCATCACCAGAACATAGTCCTTGTACTGGCTGGCATCCATGCCGCCGCGCAGCACATCGCAACTTGACCAGAGGGAGGAATAAAGTTCGGATTTCTTGATGGCCATATGTTTTACCCGGAGAGACTGAATTGCTGAATCAACCGACTTTACGTTTAATCCGTCACTGCATTGGCTCCTGATCAGGCGTAATTACTTCACCTTCGTGAACCATGGCCATCTCTTCCGGAGTCGGGAATAAATTACGATACGAGGCATACATTGAGCCGAATATCACCGGCAGCAAAATCAGCCATCCCAGCATTAGCGGCATGGAGGCGGCCATCATGAAAAGCGACATCAATACGCCATACAGGCACAGCGGGAATATATTCCGCAGGCAGGCTTGCAAACTGGCTTTCATCGCGTCAACAGGTGACATTTTGTTGAAGATGATCAGCATCGGCGCAAACTGCATCGCCATTAACAATACGCTGAACAATCCCATGCCCAGCGTCAGCGCAATACCCGCGCCCACAATGGCTTGAGCCAGTATTTCCGGGTTGTCCACCGGCTTGCCGCTCATCAGCATGCTTACCAGAGTCGCACCACCGGTGAGCATCATCACGCCCAGAATCAGCATTTGGCTGATCAAGCTAATGCCGCCCAGCGTGATTAGTTGTGGAGTGTTGGTATGGAATCCAGCGAACAAATGGGGTAATTCCAGCTCAGCGTCATCTTCCTGCGCACGGCAACCCAGCATGTAGCCGGCAAGCAGAACCGGAAATAACAATGTGGCTAATGGATCGCCGACAAGCGGGATGGTGGAGATGCCGAGCAGCCCGATTGTCCCGACGGCTGCCAGAACTATCCACAGTACCGGGCTTTTTTTGAATAACCAGTACCCCTGTTTTATCCATAGCCAGCCATTGGCAAACTCTACTTTTCGTGCCTCCATTATTGTCTCGCTATAACCAAATAACGCTGTTGCTGTCTGTGGCAATATGCCGTTGCAAAATGAATTTGAATTGATCCGGATTGTGCGCGTTTACCAATTCATTTTCACGTGGCAAGTGCATATCGTACAAGCGCGATAACCAGAAACGCAGTGCTGCCGCACGCAGGGCGATAGGCCAAGCATTCTGTTCTTCCTTTTGCATTGGCCGTACCTCATGATAGGCCTGCAATAAAGCCCGGGTGCGCGCCTTATCCAGAGTACTATCCGCGCCCATACACCAATCATTCACGGTAACGGCCACATCAAACAATAAGCTGTCGTTACAGGCAAAATAAAAATCGATCAGACCGCCAATGTGTGCACCATCAAACAGCACATTGTCGCGGAACAGGTCAGCGTGAATCACCCCTTGCGGCAGTATGGCAAGCGTGTTTTCCTGATGGAACGCAATCTCGCTTTCCAGCATCGCTGCATCCTGCGGCGATAAAAACGGAGTCACCTTTTGCGCGGCATACGCGCGCCAAGCCGCGTCATGCGCATTGGGCATGGTCTGCGTAAAATTTCTTGCCGCATTGTGCAACCGGCCCAGCATCTCGCCTATAGCGGCACAATGGGACACCTCCGGATGAATCAACGATTTGCCCGACAAGCGGCTAACAATACACGCAGGCTTGCCATTCAATCTGCCCAAAAATTGATTATGCCGGTTGGCCACCGGGCTGGGGCACGGAATGCCATGGTGGGCCAGATGAGACATCAGATTAAGGTAATAGGGCAACTCGTCGGCAGAGAGCTTTTCAAACAGCGTTAATACAAAGCGGCCATTGCTGGTCGTGACAAAATAGTTGGTGTTTTCAATGCCGGAGGCAACACCTTGCAAGTCCAACAATTGCCCCAGGGAATAATCGTTTAACCAAGAGACCAGCTCTGCTTCAGTGACGCGGGTAAAAACTGCCATATTTTGGAGCTCGTATCAAAATCTATAGATAACCCAGCGTGGTGGTCGAAAACCCGGATCCAGGTTTTGATGATGTGAAAAATTACCGTCGCCAAGATCATCTATCAGATAATACGGCACCCCGAATTTTGGGGTGATCTTGATCATATAAAGCCGCCCGTTAATTCGATATTCTTCTACGGTCTGTTCGGGCTTTTTAACGATAGTCACTTCCGGACTCAGCGTTGCATCCAGCGCGGAATCATCAATCAGGAACGCCGGCGACGGTAACGAAGACGCCGGAGGCTGCGATGGCATCACATCGCTATCCTTGGTGTTGGCATCAAGCGGGGGAGGGGGCGGCAGCGGCTGCAATCCGGGAAGTAGCTGCGGTGCGGCAGATACAGAGCTTAACAGACAGCACAATAACAAAGAGATTATCAAACGCATCATATTTGCTCGGAAATTTTCCATGGCTGCATTCTAGCCGATAAGCAAGAAAAAGACTGCTTAAAACGTCCCCTTCTTCGAGTTTGTGCCAGCATTCTCGACGTATTACAGATAAAGCTGCATTTTACGTTCAGCATCAGAAAGCTCAAAACCACGGGTTTCATAATGATTGAAAATGGCGTTTACTATGTCTTCCGCATTATCAATCAGCTGGATTAAATCCATATCCTGCGGACTAATCATGCCTTCGGCAACCAATGCCTGCCGGAACCAGTCCAACATACCGCGCCAGAAATCACTACCCACCAGAATAATCGGGATACGCCGCGTTTTGCCGGTCTGCACAAGCGTGAGCGCCTCCATCAGTTCATCCAGCGTACCAAAACCGCCCGGCATCACCACATACGCACTGGCAAATTTAACGAACATCACCTTGCGCACAAAAAAGTGCTGGAAGGTCTGGCTGATATTTTGGTAGGGGTTATTGTGCTGCTCATGCGGCAATTGGATGTTTAACCCGACACTGGGCGATTTGCCATAAAATGCACCCTTGTTGGCCGCCTCCATAATGCCGGGGCCGCCACCCGAAATAACGGAAAAGCCCGCATCGGATAATAACCGCGCTATTTCTTCAGTTTTTTTGTAATAAGGATGGTTCGGCTTGGTGCGTGCGCTGCCAAAAATGCTGACAGCCGGTTGGATGATATTCAGCCGATCTGTAGCCGAGACAAATTCTGACATAATGCCAAACACGCGCCACGCTTCTTTTGAATTCCACGCTTCCGGCAATTTCGAGGAAGGTAACTTGGGCTGATTGCTCATGATTGAAGAACCCTTTTACAAAAAATGAAAACATTGTTGCTAGTTGATGGCTCGTCATATTTATACCGCGCATTCCATGCAATGCCCGATTTGCGCAGTCCGCATGGTGAGCCAACCGGGGCGATCTATGGCGTGCTTAACATGCTGCGCCGCCTGCGCGCCGATTACCCGGCGGATTATAGCGCCTGCGTATTCGACGCCAAAGGTAAAACCTTCCGCGATGAATTATATGCCGATTACAAAGCGCATCGCCTTGCCATGCCGGATGCGCTGGTCGCGCAAATTGCACCGCTGCACCAGCTTATTGCCGCCTCCGGCTGGAATATCCTGATGATCGACGGCGTGGAAGCGGACGATGTCATCGGCACACTGGCACATCAGGCAACAGCAGGCGGCGCACGCTGCATCATCTCCACCGGCGACAAAGACCTGACGCAACTGGTCAACAGCCAGGTGCAACTGGTTAACACCATGAGTAATGAGACGCTGGACGAAGCGGGCGTGCTGGCCAAATTCGGCTTGCCGCCGGAACGCATCGTGGATTACCTTACGCTGATCGGCGATACGGTAGATAACGTGCCGGGTGTGCCCAAAGTAGGCCCCAAAACTGCTGTCAAATGGCTGGCCCAATATGGCACGCTGGATAATTTAATAGCACATGCGCATGAAGTTTCCGGGGTAGTAGGGGAGAACCTGCGCAATGCACTGGACTGGCTGCCACAAGGCCGCATACTGATCACCGTAAAGTGCGATGTTGCATTGCCGGTACATTTTGACGAGCTGGCGGCGCCACCACAGGACAACGCACAACTTCGCAGCCTGTTTGAACAATGCGGTTTCAAAAGTTGGCTGCGTGAACTTTCTTCCGCCACACCATCATCTCCGGCAAAAAAAATTGAGGAAGAAGGTGAAATGCAGCAAATCAGCATGTTTGCTGAAGACGCATCCCCACCTGCCGCAGTACATTACGAAACAATCCTGACGGAAACGCAACTCGACGCCTGGCTGAAAAAAATCCTGCAGGCCGAATTGGTCAGTATCAACACCGAAACCACCGCGCCGGACATGATGGACGCTCAACTGGCAGGCATCTCGTTTGCCATCCACCCTCATCACGCAGCCTATTTGCCACTGGCGCACCATTATCCCGGCGCACCGAATCAACTAAACCGTGAACACGCGCTACTAAAACTTAAACCGTGGCTGGAAAGCGCACAACACAAAAAACTGGGACATGATCTCAAATTCGACCAGCACATTTTTACCAACCATGCGATTCAGCTTACCGGCATCGCCGAAGATACGCTGTTGCAATCTTACGTGCTGGAAAGCCACAAGACGCATGACCTGGGTAACCTTGCATTGCGGCATCTTGGCATGAAAATCACCAGCTATACCGACATCGCGGGCAAGGGCGCCAAACAAATTAGCTTCGATCAAGTGGATTTGGTTACCGCCACACACTACGCGGCAGAAAATGCCGACATCATTCTGCAATTGCATCAGACACTCATTTCACAAATCAACATGCAGGGCAGGCTGGGCGAGGTGTACCGCAATATAGAATTACCCGCGCGGCAAGTGCTGTACATCATGGAGCGCAATGGCGTATTGATAGACAGCGTCAAGCTGGCAGGACAAAGCCGCGAGCTGGGCGAAAAACTCCTTAACATTGAATCACAAGCCTATGCGACAGCAGGACAGCCGTTTAATCTCAATTCGCCCAAACAAATACAGGAAATCCTGTTCGACAAACTCGGCCTGCCCGTCAAGAAAAAAACGCCCAGCGGCACGCCCTCTACTGATGAAGAAGTGTTGCAGGAACTGGCGCTGGATTACCCGCTTCCCAAACTTCTGCTTGAATATCGTGGCATGGCGAAGCTTAAATCCACTTACACCGATAAGCTACCGCAAATGGTAAATCGCAAGACCGGACGCGTGCATACCAGCTACTCGCAAGCGGTAGCGGTAACGGGACGATTGGCTTCCAGCGATCCCAATTTGCAAAATATCCCGGTGCGTACCGCAGAAGGCCGACGCATTCGCGAAGCATTTATCGCTCCACCCGGCAGCCGCATCGTTTCTGCCGATTATTCACAAATCGAATTGCGCATCATGGCACACCTGTCCGATGATCAAGGCTTGCTCAGGGCATTCGCAAATGCCGAAGACATTCATCGCGCCACGGCGGCAGAAGTTTTTTCCGTTCCGCTGGATGCAGTGAGCAATGAGCAACGGCGTTATGCCAAAGTCATCAACTTCGGCCTGATCTACGGCATGTCCGCATTCGGCCTGGCATCACAACTTAATATCGAACGCAGCGCCGCACAACAATATATAGACCTCTACTTCATGCGCTATCCCGGCGTGGCCGACTACATGCAGCGCACACGCCAGCAAGCCAAACAGCAAGGGTACGTCGAAACCGTATTCGGGCGCAGGTTATGGCTGCCGGAAATTAACGGTGGCAACGGTATGCGCCGTCAGGCGGCCGAACGTGCCGCCATTAATGCGCCCATGCAAGGCACTGCTGCGGATCTAATCAAACTGGCAATGGCCGCAGTACAAAATTGGATAGAACGCGAACAGCTGCACACCCAGCTCATCATGCAAGTTCATGATGAATTGGTGCTGGAAGTACCGGAACATGAATTAACACGAGTTAAAGAAAGTTTGCCCGGGTTAATGTGCCACGTGGCCAAACTGAAAACACCGCTTGAGGTTGGGCTTGGTGAAGGTGAAAACTGGGAGGCGGCACATTGAACCTGCCTCGTTTTTGCTGAACAGGTGTAAATAATCCGTTCGGATGACCCTTCGACTTTGCTCAGAACTGAAGGCCTTGTCGAAGGCCGGTATTGACGCGGGGCTAAAGCTTCAACCAGCTCACCGCGAACAACAGTGGTGAGCCGGGCACACCGTTATTTAACGCAAGTTACATGGCTTAAACCGTTTTCATCGCCATAGTTAACAATGCCACCTTCCAAGTTAATGATGAATTGGACTCCAAACATAGTGCCGGGCGTGGATGACCAAACATCGTGTAGTGTCCATCCCTGGGTACGCAGCTTTGAAACACCCGTGCGGTAAGCAACTTCATGACGAATGCCGAACGGGCTCCCGTCATACCGAGTGAGTGATATCAGTTCATCCTTGGTTGGCAAGCGCCATTTGTATCCCAGTGCAGTGGATGATGCACAAATATTTTTGGCCTCGGCCAGGGTGACAGCGGTAGATGTGGAGGTGACGGGCGACCAAATAAGCCCGCCCTGAGCAATATAACCGGCAGGCAATTTTTCCGAAACAGCACCCGGCACTGCAGCCGTTTCCACTGAACCCGCTAACGCCACATTCCAAGTTAGCAACAATGCGACTGACGTTATGATTGATTTTTTCATGTGGGAAATTAGTTTTTTCATAATGATAACAATGGCAATAATAGTACGCTTCATGCACGCTTAGAACAAGTATATCTACA
Organism: Candidatus Nitrotoga sp.; assembly: GCA_044337935.1. GTDB lineage: Bacteria > Pseudomonadota > Gammaproteobacteria > Burkholderiales > Gallionellaceae > Nitrotoga. Next base: position 19,100 of record JBIIMQ010000011.1, on the reverse strand, counting down.
TCAAAAAAAGGGTTGCCCTTTCATCTTGACGGCGTCTGGTGTTAATCCATTTGCACCATCCACGATCTTAAAATCAAGATGTCATCCGGTGGCTGCAGGCACTTATTTTGCGTTGGATGAACCAGGCGCCGCAGTGAATCCAACGGCTGCCGGTTTGTCCGTTGTATTACCTGCCGACATCCCACTACCACGTTCGGCTCCATAAGTTTTAACCAGATAATCAACAAGTACGGGAATATCCTCGTCTGTAAATTTCGCACCAAACGGTGCCCTCATTTTCTTGACGGCGGCCTCCCAATAACTACGCGGTGATGTGGGTGGCTGCGACTGAATATAGTGCACCGAATGGCAAATCAAACAGTTCTGTTGCGCCAAGGTATAGCCGGGCAAATCGCTTGGTTTGAACTCGGCAGTTTCAGACGGCAGCTGAATATCGAGCGCCATTGCCAAACCAGGCACAAAAACACTCACTGCCAGCAAGGTTCGAATCGGCACGTATCTCATGCATTTCTCCTTAAACGGCAATAACCTGAATAGACTCGACCACATTGCGCATATAACCGCCGAGATTTGCCAGCGGGCTAAGCGGCTGTCCCTGACCAATCCGGTTAACCGCACGCACCAACAATTCGTGGCTCCCTTTGCGCTTTGGCGTAAACGCCGCGCTCCATTCGCGGAAAGAATATCTGCCCAGATCCTTGCCCAACTCGGCGGTCTGCCAGTTCTGTCCACCATCGGAAGAGAAGGCAACCTCGGTTACTCCATGCCCGCCATCAAATGCGATCCCGCGCACAACAATCTGGCGTCCGCTCTTGACTTGCATCCCATTGGTCAAGCTGGTTATAAACGAACGTACATTCATGCGATTGATCGGCACCGTTTTGCCAAGTTCTTTCCCCGGCTCAACACAGGCACACGGATTATCCGGAATACGGTAAGCCTTATTCATCCAGAATCCATCGAACACTTTGCCGGTTACCGTAACATCGGACAGATTTTTCACCCAATAAGTGCCGTAGTAACCAGGAACAATTAGTCGCACCGGGTAACCATTTAACAAGGGGAGGTCGGTACCGTTCATTTGCCACGCCAGCATCACTTCACCGTCGAGCGCGTGATCAATATTAATCGCCTTGATGAAATCGGGCGCATTACCTACGGGCGGCGTGTCAAAGCCGTTGAACGCAACCTGCACCGACCCTGCTTTCACACCCGCTTTTTCCAGCACTTTGCTCAACGGAATGCCGGTCCAGCGCGCATTACCCATGGCACCGTTCGAAAACTGGCCGCCATTAACGCGCGGCTTAAAGTGGCCCCGACTGTTACCGGAACACTGGGTAACGGCAACCAGATCAATCGCACCGGCCATTTGCTTAAGGTCGGCGAGTGACAAATTGAGCGGCGTATTGACATGACCGCCGATACGCAGCCGATAGCTCGATGCATCAATCGAGGTGGGGATACCGCTCCAATGGTAGAGCACAAAGAATGCATCATTGGGCGTAATCAGTCCCTCATTAAATACACTGAACGGCGTTTCCAACTTTGGCGGGCGGGCAGTAAGCAAGATCAGCGGACGCTTTTGCGGGTATGCGACCAGATCACGCGCACCATTCTCGAACGGTAATGTCACACTGCCGAATTCTCCGGCCAACGCCTTGCTGCCCAATGCGCTTGCAGCACCCAATGCGCCAGCCTGGCCAAGAAGTTTGAGAAAGGCGCGCCGCTGCAACGCACCCGCTGTCAACACCGAAGTAGTCTTCACCATGCTGATCTCCGTAGTGGTTATTCAATTGGTCAACGCTCACTGTTGTCGAGTATAGCTAAATTTTAGCTTTCAGCTCAACGTGATTTGTAATGGTCAATGCGATCATGGATGAATGCTATTTTATTCAGCATGGCGCTTGGCCAGTAAGCACCTTGGCAAGTGAACGACAATTCGTTTGCCGCCAAAGTCGGCAGGTTGGATGCCAGTAAGAAATATCGCTGTCACGAACTTTATATTAACCTGGTGGGTGCGGGGAGTGTCAGTATCGGATTGGCGTGTATAAATTAGGTGATGAAGTAGATTGAGAGCGGTGAGATGTTGGGCTTCATTTTATTCGGCCTAACCTACTGAGCTGAGCTATTTGACATCGACGCGGCTCTCGACGATCAGTTCGTCCACTTTAGGGAATGGCCCCGGCGAGTTAGGTAAATTCGACCGAGTTAGAGTGATATTCAATCGGAAGGTGTTAGGATACATCTCGTCGTGTTCCCACACTCTATCTGTTTCCTTCCACGCCTCGTTGTCAATTATTCCCGGGGTGTACCACTGCCTGCTGGGGATGACCACCCTCTTTTTCAGGTGGTCGTAGTAACCTAGAGAAACCTCAGCCATCACGGTTTGGGCTACCCAATCCTTCTCGACGGTGAAGTTGAACTTGAGCCCTTTGATCATCAGCGATTGCCCGCGGTAGGACCAGCGTGGCTCAGGTCGAAACGTACAGAGGAACCAAATTTTGTTGTCCGCGCCGTGCTCTGAAGCCACAAATTTCATCTTCTCGCTGACCCAGTAGATAACCGGGGTGCCGTCAAACATTAGATCTTCGACCCTCCACTTCTCATCGATCTCGTGAGAGTGCCCGTCAAACGGGTAGAGGACGGCCGTTCCGAAGTTCAGGGTCAGGCGCTGCGCGACCACCTCGTGGTGGATCTTATTCTTGACCGTCTCGTCCTTTGCTTTCATCGCGGACGCCATTTCGATTCCGACCCGGTTGGCCTTTTTCAATGCTCCCCGCGTAAAGCCGGAGTTGCTGAACATGATCGACCGGTCGGGCTTTAGGTCGCGGATCTTTGACTCGAACGCATCAATGAAGCCAATCCCGATGGCCCTGGCGTGGTCTTTACACTCGACCAGGATGAACTGTGGGACACCGTTGAGCATGCCACGGACTTCCACGTCCATATCCCTCTCTCCGTCCGGTCCTGTAATCCACTGCTCCGTTTTTACGGCCGAGTCGGCATCTAGGACTGTCATGACTGTCCCAACCAGCTCCCGGTAAGCATCTCCTGCTTTCGTCATATCTTATGCCACTTTAGTCAGAGAAGCGTAAACGTGGTTGCGTCCATCTCCTCCGCCACCGAACGAATAGCGTTTATCTGCCGCCCTCCCCAAACTTGTTAAACCCGCGACCTTATCGGCGGCAGATAAACCTCGTTGGACTGAACCATAGGAGAATGGAACCTATGGGGATTGTAAGGTTTTGAAGTGTGGCGTCAACCTAATATCATGAGGTGGTGGCTGCACGTCAATAAATGTGAACGACCACAAGAGAAAACGCTGGTCTCTTCAACCGCATTCATTAGTGATGCGCGCGAACTCTGCCACTCCCAGGTTTTCCGCGCGCAGTTGCGCATCTATTCCCAACCGAATGAAATCATCTTCCGTTAAATATGCCTTGAGCGTGTTACGCAGGGTCTTGCGCCGTTGCCCGAAGGCTATGGCGACAATTTGTGCAAATAATTTTCCATTTTGCACCAGTACCTCGCTGGCTGGCAGCGGAATCATGCGCACAATGGCGGAATCTACTTTGGGTGAAGGCCGAAAAGATTCCGGCGGAACGTCGAGCAATTTTTCCATGTAAAAACGGTATTGCAGCATCACCGACAAGCGGCCATAAGCCGGGGTTGATGGTTCAGCCACCATGCGCTCCACGACTTCGTTCTGCAACATAAAGTGCATGTCGCGTATACGTTCGCAGTAGTCAGAGAAATGAAACAGCAGCGGCGAAGAAATGTTGTAGGGCAGATTACCGACAATACGCAAAGGGGTAGGCAATTGCGCCAGGTCAAATTTGAGTGCATCTCCCGCATGGATGATCAGCTTATCCTGCGGGTAGTCTTTTTCCAGACGCGCAATAATGTCGCGATCGATTTCTACAACATGCAGTTGATTAAGCCGCTGCAACAAAGGACGCGTCAGCGCACCCAATCCGGGGCCGATTTCCACCATGTTGTCCGCCGCTTCCGGGCGAATCACGCAAATAATATCGGCGATGATTTGCTCATCCACCAAAAAATTCTGGCCAAACCTTTTACGTGCTTTATGCATAGGAATGCCGGAATTTTTTCATTCCCGCTTTCGCACAAATAACGATCTCTCGATCAAGAAGAAGTCGAATCATACAGTCCCGCGTGTTGTGCCATATCTGCTGCCATTTGTATCGCCTCAAACATGCTGCCCGCTTCGGCACGCCCACTACCGGCCAGATCCAGTGCCGTACCATGATCCACCGAAGTACGAATAACGGGCAGGCCCAACGTCACATTCACACCACACCCGAAACTGGCATGCTTTAATACCGGCAACCCCTGATCATGGTACATCGCCAGCACACAGTCGCATTGTGCAAGCCGTTGCGGGGTAAAAAGCGTGTCGGCGGGCAGGGGAGGGCTGATATTCATACCTTGCGCACGCAACCGATCCAGCACCGGAATCATGATGTCGATTTCTTCACGCCCGAGATAACCGCCTTCACCAGCATGAGGATTAAGCCCGGCAACCAGAATGCGAGGCTTGGCAATGCCAAAATACCGCACCAAATCACGTTGGATAACATTCAACACTTTTTCCAATAATGCAGGCGTAATGGCATCGGCCACTTGTCGCAAGGGTAGGTGAGTGGTAGCCAAAGCCACACGAAGGCCGCCGCCCACAAGCATCATGACTACCTGTTCGGCATGTAATTTTTCCGCCAGAAATTCAGTATGTCCGGTAAACGGAATGCCAGCATCATTGATGATACCTTTGTGCACCGGCAAAGTGACCATGCCTGCGAATTCGCCCGACTGGCAGCCTTGCATCGCACGCGTTAGCAAATTGAGAACATAAGGGCTGTTGGCTGAATTGAGTTGGCCGGCCTGAACGGGTTGTGCCACCGGCACATGCAGCACGCGCAAATGCCCGGGGGGCAAAGGAGACCTATGCTGCGGATCATAATTATGCCATTGAACATTTAGCCCAAACAGCGCAGCACGCTGCTGCAGCATATTCTTGTCTGCCAGCACAACCAGTGCCTGCTCCTGTCGAGCCAATTGCAGACACAGGTCGGGGCCAATACCGGCAGGCTCACCGGCGGTAACAGCTAGCAGCGCGGTCTGCGCCATTAGAGCGCTTGTTCGAGGCGATATTCGATAGTCGCCCCGTCACGCAACTGACGCAACCAATCTTGATAGGCGGCATCGGATTTTTCAGCTCGTATCGCCAATTGCGCCTGCTTCTTTTTCTCTTTCTCGCTCACATCGGTACTACGGCGTTCCAATACCTGAATCAGATGCCAACCGAAGGGTGACTGCACAAGGCCACTCATTTGCCCGACCTCCAATAGGTTCATCGCGGTTTCAAATTCAGGCACAGTATCACCGGGGGAAATCCAGCCCAAATCACCCCCCTTGGCAGCGCTACCATCCTCGGAATAAAGCTTGGCCTGCTTGGAAAAATCAGCACCCTTTTCTATACGCTGCTTAATAACCAGCAACCTGCTCTTGGCTTCATTTTCCGGCACCAGTTCACTGGTTTTAATCAGGATATGGCGGACCTGAGTCTGCGTAATAACTACCGGATTTTCTTTACTGCGTTTCTCAAGCAATTTGAGGATATGAAAACCGTTAGGGCTACGAAATACCGGACTGGTTTCGCCGGGAGACATCTTCTTCAGCACTTCCAAAAAAATAGCGGGGGTACGATCCGCTGACCGCCAACCCAAATTACCGCCTTCCATGGCATCCTTGGCATCGGAAAATCCTGCTGCCACCTGGGCAAATTCCGCGCCCCCGCGTAATTGCGCCAACGCTTGTTCGGCACGCTGCCGAGTAGACTGAATCTTCTCGGCATTGGCCTGTTCCGGCACCAGCATTAAGATGTGCGCCAGACGAAATTCCTCCCCCTTGCCTGCTTGCTTTGCCTGGATCTTAAGGTAATTATCAACTTCGTTATCACTAATAACTAGCTTGCTGTCCACTTCGCGCTCACGCAAGCGAGCAGAAACAATTTCACCACGAACTTCCTCTCGAAATTTTTTGAAATCCACGCCTTCTTTTTCCAGTTGAGCACGAAATTCCTCCAATGAGGCAAATTTATTATCCTTTGCTATACGCTGCAAAGTTTTATCGAGCTGGATATCATCAATACGTATACCTGTCTCTTTAGCAAACTGGGCTAGCAACATTTCTGTAATCATGCGTTCCAATATCTGCTTTTTTAACATCGCCGTTTCGGGCAATGCTGTGCCCTGTTTCTTCAACTGACGCTCTATGGTGTCAAGTCGAGTCTCGAGTTCATAGCGAGTAATCGCATCATTGTTCACCACGGCAACAATTTGATCAACCAACATCGGTCGCGTTTGCACGGTGCTTTTTTGCGTTTCAGTTGATGCAGCTGTGTTGGCAGCCGGAGTTACAGGCTGTGACGGCGTTTGTGCGTTGAGTTTTCTTGTAGTATCGGTGATTTTCAAGCCGATTGCGAAGACATTTGTCATGCAGGCCAGCAACATAAAGAGCGCCAGCATCAACCTGATATGCAGCATAATTCACTAAGTTCCTCAATATAATTTGTTAACGTAATCCCTGATCCGGACTTACTACAGTAGACTGATTCATTTTTGTAAAGCCGGCGATACTCTGACGCAATGCATTCAGCGGATCGGAACCTACCCGAGCCAAACCATTTAATTCCAATTGCATAAAGATACCCGTTGAAAGTTCGTTGGTGGCAGTGGCAAAACGCTGCATTACCAGTCGCGCCGCCCAACAGCTGTCATTATACTCGAGCCCGGCTAACAGCTCCAAAATACGATTATCCTGCAGGGAATAATTCCAGCGTGCCATTGCCCGCCAATTCCGCCATATTGGCCATTGAGTAGAGATATCCGCCTGCCTGATATCCGACTGACTCAAGCTATCCCGCGTAAAACGATAACCCAAATTAAACACTTTGCCGCTTTCCGGCTGGTACCGTACCCCCACGTTTAACTTCTCTTCCCGCCCCATATTGGGGTTGTACTGAAAGGCGCTGTTAACCGACCACTTGGATGTAACCTGGCCCAGGACGGCCAGCAATATATCTGATTTATTATTTGTAACCTGCTCGGGGGTCAACAAATTTACCTGCGGTGTCATAAAGCTGAAACGCTGACCCAAGGCCACACGTAACCGCTCCGAGCCACTATTTGGATCAAGCAGCCTCGATGTGACCGATAGTGTTACCTGTTTAGCATCACCAATACGATCACTACCAAAAAAACGGTTTTCGGTGAACATCTGGGCAAAGTTAAAATCCGCTTGGGCTGTATCAAAATTCGGTAACAGGTTTTGATTGCGATACGGAACGTACAAAAAATAAGCGCGAGGCTCTAGCGTCTGCACATAATTTTTTTGCCCTACGCTCCAATCACGCTCCAGCACCATGCCACTGTCCAAGCTGGCAATCGGCAACGTACGTGTTGTATCAGGTAGTGCACCTGTATTATTTGCGCCCATCGAATAACTAGTGTAGTGCACGCCTATTTTGGGTGTCACAAAATAGGAGGGCGTTGTAAAGAGCGGATAGCTCACACTAGGATACATTACCAAGCGCCGCCCGCTAACAGCGGTAGGGTGGCTAAAACTCACAAACTCCCCAGTAAGCGCGAGATTTGCCCCAGCCAATGGCCTCAAGGCTTCCAACGTTATTTGCGGCAAGCGGCGATAAGGCTCCTCTATCAACGCAGCCGGATCCTGCAAGGTTTGATAACCCTGCATCCGTGCCGAGGCGTTCCACCAACCACCACGATAAGACAGCACACCTTCACGCACCAAATTGGTTAGTGACGTCGAGCTAATCGTATTCGACAAATCACGGAAATAGGTATGGTCCGACACATAATTAAAATTTGTCGATGCACTAAATCCATAATCCAGATTTTGTGTATGCTTGAACAACGTCCGTAAACGAGTACTATTGGTAAGGGGATCATTGGGCAACACATCCACATGAGCCTCACCGGCATACTTTGTGTCCATGTAACGAAATTCATTGTTAAGCATCAACCCTCGCTTGGCCATCAGGCGCGGCGCAATGGTTGCATCATGGTTGGGCGCGATATTCCAGTAATAGGGTAAGGTTATTTCAGTACCGCTCCTTGCGGTACTGCCAATCATCGGAGCAAGAAAACCGGATTGACGCTTATCACTAAGCGGAAAATCCATCCACGGCATATACAAAATAGGTACGCCCAAAAAATCAACACGGGCGTTGCGTACCGCCCCCACTTGACGATCATTGTCAATTTCCAATTGGCCTGCCTTTAACATCCAATCGTTGTTGTCTATAGAACAGGTGGTATACGTCACATTTTGTGCGGTGTACTTCTGCCGACCATCTATATGCAAAACATCAGCGTTCCCGCGCGAATTATTGATAGTCAATTGAAACACCGGTTTCGTTATATCACCAATGTTTGTATCCAGATTAAGCTTGACATACGGGCCCTGCATTTTGATCCCGCTCTGCTCAATGCGCACCGTACCATCGGCAACCAACTCCTGACTATCTTGTTGGTATACCATACGATCCGCGAATATGGCTTGTCCGCGCTTGCGCAACTCAACCTCGCCGCTAGCAACGATCTGATTTTCGGTCTGACCCTCCACACGCTGTGCCGAAATAAAGGCAGGCGTCTCTTCTTTACCCTTGGGCAAGTTCATGAAGGTACGATCCAATTTCAGCAACAACGCTTCGCCTTCAGCATAAACCACAGGCGTAAAAGCATAGAGCAGGGAAAGCGCAACGAGGTTAAAGCGCAAATGCATGGAGCTAAGTCGATAAATTAAGGTGCTAAAATCGCACAAATCCACCATTTAGGCAATCCAAAATCTACAATGAAACGTCAACAACAAATTAAAACATGGCTGCATGGCAAATTTCCCGATAGTCTATTCAGTCTTTCACCAGCCTCTGTCGACGCCAGTTTTCGTCGTTATTTTCGCGCGACCTTCGCCAATCACACGCTCATCGTAATGGACGCACCGCCTCAGCACGAGGATTGCCGTCCGTTCATTCATGTCGCCCAATTGTTGGGTACGGCAGGCGTGCATGTACCGCAAGTGCTGGAACAGGATCTGAAACAGGGCTTTTTATTGCTCACCGATTTGGGCACTACTACCTACCTGCAGGCATTGAATGCCAACAATGCACGCGAGTTATACGGTGCCGCCACTGATGCATTAATCACTATTCAACTGGCGAGCCGTGAATCTGAACTGCCTTCCTACGATAAAACGCTACTTATGCGCGAAATGCAGCTTTTTCCGGAATGGTACATAACCAAACATTTACAGGCCACGCTGGACGACAAACAAAAAACGGCATTGGAAACCGTGTTTCAACGCATCCTTCAAAACAATCTGGCACAGCCGCAAGTATTTGTTCACCGTGATTACCATTCGCGCAACTTAATGGTCAGCACACCCAATCCCGGCATTTTAGATTTTCAGGATGCGGTCTATGGGCCAATTACATACGATTTAGTCTCGCTATTCAAAGATGCTTACATTCACTGGGAGGAAGCCGAGGTATTGGACTGGTTGATCCGCTACTGGGAAAAAGCACGCAAGGTCGGATTACCGGTACATCACTCCTTTTCCGATTTCTTCCGGGATTTCGAATGGATGGGCGTACAGCGACATTTGAAAGTATTGGGCATCTTTGCACGTCTGTATCACCGGGACAACAAGGACGGTTATCTGAAAGATTTGCCGCTGGTCATGAATTATTTGCGCCAAGCTTGTGAACGCTACACGGGTTTAAAACCACTGCTGCATCTATTGGATACGCTCGAAAACAAGCAGCCGGTCATGGGGCATATCTTTTGAAAGCCATGCTGCTAGCCGCCGGACGGGGTGAACGCATGCGCCCGCTCACCGACCACACGCCCAAGCCCTTATTACAAGCCGGCGGCAAATCACTCATCGTGTGGCATATCGAAAATTTGGCAAAAGCGGGCATCCATGATCTGGTAATTAATCATGCCTATCTCGGCCATCAAATTGAAGCCGCATTGGGAAATGGTAGCCGGTTCGGCGTACACATACGCTACTCGGCAGAAAATCCGGTTCTTGAAACAGCGGGCGGAATTGCCAATGCATTACCTTTATTGGGTAATGACCCATTTGCCGTTATCAACAGCGACATCTACTGCAACTATGATTTTGTCCAACTTCCCGTCCGCGCATCGGCTCTCGCAGCCAGCGGCGATGCCGCACATCTGGTATTGGTCGACAATCCTGCACACCATCCCAGCGGGGATTTCGGTTTAATCAATGGCAAAGTGACGGATACGCCCGCATTTACTTTCAGTGGTATCGGCATTTATCAGCCCGGTTTATTCGCAAACATTCCGTGCGGCACCGTTTCACCTCTCGCGCCGCTGTTACGCGCCCAAATTGCGTTGGGTAAAATAAACGGCGAACATTATGGAGGGCGCTGGCTGGATGTAGGAACGCCTCAGCGCCTCGAAATACTCGACAACGAATTACGTTCGCAGCACAATGCCACTCATGTTTAAACCTTCTCTTTACGCTGGCCGCCGTAACCGCCTTATTAACCAAATGCAGCGTGGGATTGCTGTAATTCCCACCGCGCCTGAAGTATTCCGTAACGGCGACGCGCATTATCCTTATCGTTTTGATAGTTATTTTCACTATCTTACCGGCTTTGATGAACCGGAAGCCGTCCTCGTGCTGATTGCGGGTTCTGCTCCGCAATCCATTCTGTTCTGCCGCGCCAAAGATACGGAGCGCGAAATCTGGGATGGTTTTCGCCACGGGCCAGCCGGTGCCAAAGAAAAGTTTGATTTCGATGCCGCATTTCCCATCGCACAACTGGATGACACACTTACCACACTGATGGGTAACCAACCTGCATTGTTCCATCCGCTCGGCGCCCATGCCCCGTGGGATGACCGCATTCTTGCCTTGCGCGCCCGCGTGCAGGCACAGGTACGCAACGGTATCGCCGCACCCAATGAAATTCATGACATCCGGATGCTGCTTGATGAAATGCGTTTGATTAAAGACAGTGACGAACTTGCCACCATGCGCCGCGCCGCCACCATTTCTGCGGCCGCACATATCCGCGCAATGCGCGCCACCCGCCCTGGCAAAATGGAATACGAGATCGAAGCAGAGCTATTGCACGAATTTCGCAAAAACGGTGCGCAAGCGCCCGCGTATACCTCCATAGTTGCCGGTGGTGCCAATGCCTGCGTATTGCACTACATCAACAACAATGCACAATTACAGGGCGGCGAATTATTGCTGATTGATGCAGCTTGCGAAATTGATGGCTATGCTGCCGACATCACCCGTACCTTTCCGATAAATGGCCGTTTCAATGGCGCGCAAAAAGACATTTATGAATTAGTATTATCTGCACAGACCGCAGCCATTGCAGCCGCACGTCCCGGCTTACACTGGAATGAACCGCATGACGCTGCCGTGCGCGTGCTGGTACAAGGCTTTGTCGATCTCAAACTATGCCATGGCAGTGTCGATGCCGTGCTGGAAAGCAGCAGTTACAAGCGCTTCTATATGCACCGAACCGGTCATTGGCTCGGCATGGATGTACATGATGTCGGCGCATACAAACTGGACAATAATTGGCGTTCACTGCAACCCGGCATGGCGCTTACAATCGAACCAGGCTGTTATATCCGCCCGGCAGATGACATACCTCAAGCATTCTGGAACATTGGCGTTCGCATTGAAGATGATGTGACAATCACCGCGCAGGGCTGCGAAGTACTGACCGAAGCCGTACCCAAAACTGTAACGGCTATTGAAGACCTGATGAAACAACCATGAATGCACATTGCGATATCGCAATAATTGGCGGCGGTCCGGTTGGCGCGGCGTTGATGCTCGCGCTTCGCAACAGCGGATTGCAGATTGTCATGCTGGAAGCACGCGCAATGGAACAGGTAAACGCCGATCCGCGCGCTTTGGCGTTATCCAGCGGCAGCCGGCAGTTACTGGAAAAACTCGGGGTATGGCAAGATATTACGCAGGTTTCATCAATAAGAACCATTCATATTTCCCAAAAAAATTCTTTTGGCCGTACCCTATTGCATGCCGATGAACTCAAGGTGCCGGCACTGGGCTACGTACTCCCCTACACTACATTACAAAACGCATTACAAAGTGCAGTAAAAAACAGCCAAGCAACCTGTCTCACCGGCGCTAATGTTACGCAACTACAAAATTCATCCACTGGCGCACTCATTAGCTACCGGCATGCAGAGCATGACCACCAGCTTGAAGCACGTTTAGCAGTGGTGGCCGACGGGGGGAAACTACTGGAAACCACTCATCCACCCAAAGTGCGCGATTATGGTCAAAGTGCCATCATTGCACATATCACCTGCACCCATCCGCAGCCGGATGTTGCATTCGAGCGCTTTACCACACAGGGGCCGCTGGCATTATTGCCGTTCAGAGACGGTTACGAACTGGTGTGGACAGCGGCACATGATCTGGCGCAGGAAATGCTGCACTGGAATGATGCTGCTTTCTTGGCCCAATTGCATCAACACTTCGGTGATCGGGTGGGAGAATTCCTGACGGTCGGGAAACGTGCCAGCTTTCCCCTGCGACTTAAGCGCGCACCCGAAATCACACTACCACACACCGTGTTAATCGGTAATGCCGCACAAACATTACATCCTGTAGCCGGCCAGGGTTTCAACATGGGATTGCGAGATGCATGGGACTTGGCACAGGAAATTCTCGACTGCAAACCTGAAGCGCTCGGCTCAGATACCATGCTTGCCAACTATCGCAAACAACGTCAACTTGACCGCAATGCCGGCATACAGTTTACCGATAGTCTGGTGCGTCTTTTCTCCAATGATTTGTTACTGCTTAAATCGGGACGCGCTGCAGCACTTACCGTGCTGGATTGCCTGCCAGGCGCAAAAAAATTCGTGGCAAGGCGCATGATGTTCGGAACCAACGGCTAAAAATTATTCCGAGTCAGGAACAAATATCGCGGGTAATTACAAATTGATTCAAGAAAACTCGACGTCTGGTTTTTCTTTTTGGTTTTAAAGTTCCATTTTAAAAAAGAAGGAAAGGCGGTCAAATAATGAACTCAAACCTTCCGGATTTTGCCTGGTTGAATCTGCCCAATCTGCCGACACCCGTCAAAGTTCTCTTTTCCGGGTATTTACTCGCAATTGGGCTAGGGTTATGCATGGCCGGCCTGCAAATCATGCAAACTCACGGTCTGGCAGATGGCAAGCCGGGGCTTTCCTTGGACGATATCATATACAGTTACTATGGAAATCGAAGCGGGAGCACGCTGGAAAGCAAGCTCAATGGATCCATGAAAGAGATGGGCACACCTGAAGCACGTTTAGAAATCATTAAGTGGATTCATAACGGCGTACCCGAGACAAAATGGGAACCGCAATTCAAAAATATCTTTATGCAACATTGCGTGCAGTGCCATAACTCGGCTTCTAGCCTTGCTGATTTCACCAAGTATGAGGAAGTAAAAAAATTAGCCAAAATTGATGAGGGCGCAAGTATTCAAGCCCTGATTCGATCATCGCACATCCATTTGTTCGGAATCAGTTTCATTTTCTTTTTCATAGGATTTATTTTCAGCTTTGCGGTAGGAATCCCGAAATGGTTAAAAATTTCTGCCACTGCTTTCCCATTCGCCTTTCTGATCATCGACGTATTCTCATGGTGGCTAACAAAATGGAGTCCCAATTTTGCATGGCTCACCCTTATTGGCGGCTTTGGTTACAGTATTGCCGCAACAATAATGTGGTTCATCAGCATGTACCAAATGTTAATTCTGTCACGCAACGGGAAAATATATGGCAATGCCTGGAAAACAGATCTGCAATAATTGGCAGACTTCATAAAGGCAGATACACTAATCACCGCTGGCGTTAAAGCAAATAGCCTATGGACGCTAATGCACCCATGTACACTGACAATTATTAAATGATCAATCCAATCTATTTCAATACAAAATCACCCACGCTGCCGGGCAAAATTGCCAAACTTCTCGTGTCCATTGTTGTCGTTGGTTTGGGCTTGATGTTTTCCGCACTGTTATTGGTGATTATCGTTACTGCCGGTGCAATGATATGGGGCTATCTGTGGTGGAAATCCCGAGATTTAAGAAAACAAATGCGCCAATATTCCTCTGCCCAATATTCCTCGAGCAATGTCGTAATCGAAGGAGAGGTAATTAGACGTGAGTCCGATGAACAACCTATGGAATCCGCTCTCGAAAAATTAGAAAATTTATCCAATCTCCATAGTGGCAAACAAATGGGAACTTTCTGAATTCTATAGCCAGACCTTTCGTTTTCCCCATCCATCACAAAACATGAGCGCTCGTATCACCGAAGTTGCTGTTGGCGTACTGTTGCGCAATACCGAGGCAAGTATTCCAACTGCAATATCCACCCCGCGAGAACAATTCACTTTTAGCAGTTTCCTGCTAGCTCAACGGCCAGACGGCAAACCTTACGCGGGTTATTGGGAATTTCCGGGCGGTAAAGTTGAAGAGGGCGAAACACTACTTCATGCATTGAAACGAGAGCTGCACGAAGAGTTAGGCATTAAAATTTCAACTGCCTATCCTTGGCTGACACATGTGCATGTTTATACGCACGCTACTGTACGGCTGAGTTTTTTTCGTATTACAGCATGGCAGGGAGCGCTGCATGGCAAAGAAAATCAACAACTGAATTGGCAAAATCCTGCCAATTTGACAGTATCTCCAATGCTTCCAGCCAACACATTTATCCTTCGCGCACTGCAACTACCACCAGTGTATGCCATTAGCAATGCAACCGAATTGGGCATTGACATATTTCTAGAACGATTACGGGTTGCACTGGAAAATGGCTTGAAATTGGTGCAGATACGCGAACCGGGTTTGTCACATACAGCGATGCGTGAATTGTCTTTACGCGCGGTAGACTTAGCACATAAATATGGTGCAAAAGTGCTGATTAATCGCGATATCGATTTGGCTAACGAAATAGGTGCAGACGGTGTACACCTGAACAGTGCCCAGCTTGTTGCCTGTAATTTGCGCCCCGATGTAACGTGGTGTGCGGCATCTTGTCACAATGCCGACGAATTACAAAAAGCCAACCATCTGGGTTTCGACTTCGTGGTACTCAGCCCGGTATTGCCTACTCTTAGTCATCCAGACGCAACTCATTTAGGCTGGCAGACATTTTCTTCAATAGCAAAAAATTCGGCTATTCCGGTGTATGCATTAGCCGGATTACGTTGTGACGACATGGAACAAGCTTGGCAGCATAGCGCGCATGGAATTGCGATGCTGCGTCAAGCGTGGTGAGATGACTCATCTTCCGGGTTATTTTCGGTCTGCGGAATACGATAACTTTCTGTAGCCCATTGCCCCAAATCAATTAATTTACAGCGTTCACTACAGAATGGGCGATAAAGACTATCATTAGTCCACGGCACGTCTTTTTTACATTGCGGACAACTGACAATAGTTGTTTTTTGCATTATGACAAACAGTCATGCTTTAAAATAATTAAACCGGAAACGCGCAACCCAATAAGTAGATTTACAAAGAACAGAACGTCAAATTAAATTCCACAGGGTGATTATATAGAGCACTCTTGGCTACGTAATCGGCAGCGATGAAACGAATATTCAACATATATTTATTGGCACCCACTTCAGGAACGCACGGTAACGATTTGTCCAAGCTGATCCGCAACATTTGCGCTACTCGCCCACAATGCATTTGCTGGAAATTACCTTGTTGGGCGGTGTAATGATGTACCTTACCGCTTTCGCGCAGAAGCTTAAGAATAATTGCAAGGGCATCACGAATTGGGAGCATTGGATTCAGGCACGCCATTAAATAATTGCTTCGTAGCGTTGCGTCCTGATGCAGCCAGTGATGGTACGATGGCAAATCAAATTCACAGGTTCCGCCGGGAATACAAGCACGCTGCTTAATACCCATCAGCCATTCATTCTCGCGCAAGTGTTGACCAACCTTGCCATTCATATTTAACACACCGCTACTGGCACTCTCAATTTCATCGAGCACAGTGTCCAGTGCCTCCTCTGAAATCTCAGGATTATTGTATAAGGTAGTCAATTGCCGTTTTTGGCGCTCCAACTCCTGCAACAGCTCGGGTTTCAAGTCGGAACGACTTGCGACTTCAAGAACTTCGAACAATACGCTTAACGCAACTTGATGATCAGTGGCGCTTGATCGTTCTATAAAACATAGCAACTTGGCATAAAGATCTTCCAGGCGCAGTAAAGTGCGCATACGTTCATTAAGAGGAAAATCATAGCTAATCACGATACTAATAGAGTAGGGGAGAGTTAGGCTACAAAATGGTCAATATACTTTGCCCATTGTACACCGTCAATCAATTCATACGGAAATGGTCAGATAGAATTGGTGTAGCTGATTAACACGCTGCCGCAACGCATCCAGATCGCCCTCATTTTGAATAACATCATCAGCAAGCCGCAATCGTTCACCACGCAAAAACTGGGATGCCATAATAGTATGCACTGTATTTTCATCCAACCCGCTACGCTGCATGGTGCGTGCAACTTGAATGGTTTCTGCACAATCCACTACTAATACCCGTTGAACCAACTCCTGATAATTCTTTGTTTCAAACAGTAATGGAATAACCAATAACAGATAGGGCGATACGCAGGTATTATCTGCATTAGCACCATTTATCTGCGCCAATATTTGCGCACGAATCAATGGATGCAGAATGGCTTCCAGTTTCACTTTAGCAACATGATCAGAGAATATCATTTGCCGCATTAACGCTCTGTTCAGCGCACCGCTAGCGTCGATATAGTCCTCTCCAAATGTCGTGCGAATCGCGGCAATAGCCATGCCTCCGGGTTGCGTCATCTGGTGTGAAATAATGTCGCTATCGATTACTAACACACCACATTCTTTAAACAATGAAGCAACCGTACTCTTTCCGCTACCAATGCCCCCGGTTAATCCCACACAAAGCTTCATGAAATACTGAACATTTTCAAATATCCATGTGTTAGTGATTGCCCCCAAAATAAAGCAATCATCCCACCGCCGGCTAAATACGGGCCGAATGGAATAGGGACGTTGCGACCAAGGCGTGCGCCGATAATCAAAAAGATCCCGACTACTGCACCCACTATTGATGAAAGCATAATAACCAGCGGCAACATTTGCCAACCTACCCATGCACCGATTGCCGCCAACAACTTAAAATCACCATACCCCATGCCTTCTTTACCTGTGGCTAACTTGAATAACCAATATATCCCCCACAGAACCAGATACCCCGCCATTGCACCGACAACGGCACTACTAATATCAGTAAAAACTCCAAACAAATTAAGCAGTAAACCCAACCATAAAAGTGGCAATGTAATATCATCTGGCAGCAGCTGTGTATCAAGATCAATGCAAGTTAGAGCTAACAGCATCCAGATAAACATCAACGCGGCTAACGCAACCAAACCAAAACCAAAATGCCACGCAGCATAAGCACTCAACAGACCGGACACCATTTCAACAGCAGGGTAGCGCACCGAAATATGCGCAGCACACCCTTTGCATTTACCACGCAACAATAAATAACTGACAATCGGAACATTTTCCAGGGCACTGATTTTATGGCCACAATGCGGACACGCGGAGTGCGGAATGAACAAATTGTACGGAAGGATATTTTCCGGTTCTTTCCCGTTAAGCTCAGCACACTGCGCACGCCACTCACGCTCCAACATCTTCGGCAAGCGATGAATAGCCACGTTCAGAAAACTACCTACCAGTAAACCAGCAATGCCGCATATCACCACGAAAAAAAGCGGGGAATTTTGTAATAGTTCAATAAGTGCTGTCATGGTTATCCAAAATACCAATGATCAGCATTTGTTAAAAATGCTGGCCATATCTGACATAGCGCATGGATACATGCGCTGCGCGTTGATTAAATATCGTTTTACGAACGCAACAAGCCCTCAATTTAGCGACTATCATCATTTCTTGTTACGAACAAAACATTTGGCCACCGGATTACCGGGTGGGAAACGTTGCATTCCATACCAGACCGCTATTCATAAGTCGGCGAACAAATGGACTGTATTAATGACAAATTTCCAACATTCATACGTCGTTTGACCGACATCACGCGTTAAAACCATTCCAATTAACCATGTGATAATCAATAATATTCCGGCGGAACTTAACCAACCGCCTGACCCATTTTGAAAATAGGCAAGTACATTGCTATTACCATCCCGCCAATTAATGTACCCAATACCACCATGATAATAGGCTCCATCAAGCTGGCCAGTGCCGCCACCGCATCATCCACTTCGCCCTCATAAAAATCTGCCACTTTATTTAACATACCATCCAATGAACCGGCCTCTTCACCTATTGCCGCCATTTGCAATACCATGCTGGGGAATACCCCAACATTTTGCATGGCACCCGTCAGGGAGCCGCCCTGACTCACTTCCCGCTGAATAATCTTGGTTGCATCAAAATACACCACGTTACCTGCGGCACCTGCTACCGAACTTAGTGCCTCCACCAAGGGTACGCCGGCAGCAAACATGGTTGCCAATGTACGCGTCCATCGTGCGATGGATGCCTTGCGGATTACATCTCCGAAAATAGGTAACTTAAGCATTATCCTATCAATCACATCCTGCATTTTTTTGCTTCGCTTCCAAAAATAGAAAAATGCAAAAATGCCACCCCCTAGCCCACCAAAAATTGCCCACCAATATGCAACAAAAAAATCAGAGATACTCATCATCAGTAACGTAGGCGCTGGCAAATCTGCACCAAAACTGGAAAATAGCTGCTTAAACGCCGGAATCACAAAAATCATAATTACTGCCGTAATAATAAATGCAACAGCAATAATGGCCACTGGATACATTAGCGCCCCTTTTATTTTGCTCTTGATAGCCAGCGTTTTTTCCTGATATGTCGCCAAACGCTCCAACAAGCTGTCCAAAATACCGGC